>JBOFTV010000083.1:0-43686 GCA_051652245.1 Culicoidibacterales bacterium
CATTTCAACTCCTTAGTTTTCAGTATACACGGAAATGGAGAGAAAAGCATTTTTTTAAAAAATTTCCCCCTAGGGGGAACTGGATTGAGGACATTATTATGTACGAACACTTAAGACATTATCATATACGTGTTACTTATAGCAGAAAATTAAAAACAATAATCTTGAAAACATGGTTAAAACATGATATAATTATAGATGTCCTTGCAAAGGTTTTATTTCGAATCAGGTCAGGTCCGGAAGGAAGCAGCCTTAAGAAATTAAAATTTTGTGTGAGGACTTTTTTTAATGAAAAGTGGTTGGAGATGGTGTTTGGGTGGATGTTAATTTTATGTTGGAGGCTTTAGTAGAGGCGCAAAAGGCATTTGATAATAATGAAGTTCCAATTGGCGCAGTTGTTGTTAATGAGCTAAATGAAATAATCGGCCGTGGATATAATGATCGTGAATCAAGTCAGGATGCTACAAGGCATGCAGAGATGATTGCAATACAAGAGGCAACACAAAGAGTTGGTAGTTGGCGGTTGGAGCAGTGCACATTGTATGTTACATTAGAACCTTGTCCAATGTGTAGTGGTGCAATTATTCAATCACGAATCAAGAAGGTTGTGTTTGGTGCTATGGATCCCAAGGGTGGAACAGTGGGCTCAATTGGAAATTTATTGATGGATACGCGGTTTAACCATAACCCAGAAATAATAGCGGGTGTTTGTAAAGAGGCTTGTGGGACGATATTGACGGATTTTTTTTCAAATATTAGGGCGCGGAAGAAGCAAAGCAAAGAATTTCCTGGGAAATAATTTACAAAAGAATCTAGGCATGCTACAATATAAGAAAATTATTAATTAGAATAGTTAAAGGTGAGGATATTTGTGAGAATAGGTAGAAGATGTATGGGGGTCGTATTGGCAGCTAGTTTACTGTTAGCAGCTTGTGCCCCGGATACTACGGGTAATAGTGATATTCGTGGGAAAATTAGAATTGATGGTTCGGCAACAGTTGCACCAGTAACGCAAGCGGTTGTTGAGGAGTACTCAAAGGAGTACAGAAACGTTGAAGTAACAATTAGTGTGTCGGGTACGGGTGGCGGATTTAAGAAATTTGCTAACGGTGAGACAGATATTTCGAATGCTTCAAGGAAAATAAAGACAGCTGAAATTGAACAGGCGCAAGCAAAAATGGTTCGGTATGAAGAGTTAGAAATTGGTAAGGATGCAATTGTATTTTCTGTGAGCAATGAAAATACATGGGCAAAGAATTTAACGGTGGAACAACTAAGAGATATTTGGAAAGCAGATAGTACGATATTTTTATGGAGTGATTTGAATCCGGCGTGGCCAAAAGAGAAAATAAAACTATATGCACCAGCGACTGATGCAGGAACATATGATTATTTTCATAGCGAAGTAATGGGGAAAGATACGCAGATGAGATCAGATTACACGGCAAGTCAGGATTCAAATGTTTTAGTAACAGGTGTTTCAGGAGATAAGTATTCATTAGGATTTTTTGGGTTTGTTTATTATAGCGCGTTTTCTGATAAGTTACAGGCAGTTTCGATTGACAATGTTTTTCCAACATTGTCAACGATCAACGAGGGAACATATAAACCATTATCACGCGGCTTATATATTTATGTTAATATGAATCACTATGATGAGAATATAGCGTTACAAAAATTTGTTGCCTTTTATTTGGATCATGCCAGTGAGTTGACAACAGAAACAGGATATCCACCATTAACTGATGAGGCATATGAACAGCAGAAACAGAAAATTGGACTATAAGAATAAGGGTGTTAGGATGAAAATCTTAGCACCCTTATTCTTATAGTTTTCGTAATGGCTATAATCAGATCGAAATGATCCCCTATTTATGTTGAAAAGTGGAGTGTTTTATTATATAATTGAGGCAAGAATTGGAGTGAAATAGAAATGGAGCAACAAGGGAAAAATAAAATAATGGCGATTTCAATATTATCAGTTGTAAGTTTTTTTTTAGTAATCTTAATGTTTTTAGTGGGTGGCTGGTCAAACAGTAGTCTATTTGATGGACGTGAAATTAGAAGTCAAAAAGTGGAGGTACAGGTTTTAGAGGATGGAACTTTAGATGTAGTTGAGCAAACGGAATACTTACTCAAAGACAAAAATGGTGTCTTTAGAAACTATACATATGATAAAAATAAAAATCAAACAATAAAAATCATTTCTGTAGAGGTAAATGATAGTAGAAAAGTAGAAGAAACCCAAGTTGCTAGAAAAGGAAGTAAGGGGCTATATACATTTTCTGATGATAACAAAACCCAGGAATTAAAAATATTTGAGCCAACTAATGGTGTCTTAAAAACAAGAGTTCACTATCAAGCTAAAGGACTTATTACCGAGTATAATGATATGCAAATGCTCGATTGGACATTCTATGATTCCAATGGCGCACAGGCACCATTAAATATGGCTATCAATATTAATTTTCCCACTCCAGTTGCACAAGAAGATATGAAAGTGTTTGGTCATGGTAATTTGGAAGGAAAAGTTTTACCAGCTAGTCCTGGTGTTGTTACAGTGGATATTCCTAAATTTTCTGAGAATACTTTTGGAATTGTTACAGTTCTTTTGCCAACCAAACCGCTAACAGCGGTTACAAATAAAAAGGCAGAGGATAAATATCAGGAGGCTTTATCTTTTGAATTAGCTAGTGCACAGAAAACAGATGAGCAAATAGGAGCAAATAAGGCTAAAGAAGTTTTTGCTCAAAGACTGCAGGTGCTCTTAAAAGTTGGTATTCTGGTTTTAACAATTTTAGGTACGATATCATTGTTCTATAGTTTTAGGAAAATTTATTTATTATGTGACAAGGAAAAATATAAAGTTGAGTTAGACTATTATCGCGAAGTAGGAGCGTTTGGTCCAGCAGTTGCCAGTTTAATTTGCGACCCGGAGAGGGACGTTGATCAAGAGCAATTAGCAGCTGTTATTTTCAACTTATACACGCTAGGAAAAATAGCGATTGACGTGAAGAAAATGGACGATACAATGTTCATCAAGATATTAGATCATGAGACAGCTGACTTGAATAAAAGCGAAGCGTACGTCTTAAAGTGGTTAATTGCTGTAGGCGGAGACGAAGAGTTTTCGTATCGTTTGTTTATGTGTGATACAAAAGAGACAAGAAATATGGAAAATCAGGAAGTCTTTATGACAAAATATAAGATGTTTTGTGATATTGTTGCAAGAGAATTTGCTTCTTTGGGGCATATGCAATACTTAGGACGTAAAATTAAGATTACAAATCCTGCTTTTGGTATTGGTTTTGTGATAATTTTATGTAGTATGATATCATATTATTTTGTTAGTATGATATCATTAGCGGGTATTCAGTTTGCTATTGGTGTCATTATGTTTATAAATGCAGGATTAGTCTTTGGCTATATGAGTATGTGTTCTAGGTATACCCAAGAGGGTGCATTGCTGCATGCGCAGTATAAAGGACTAAAGAATTTTTTGGAAGATTACAGTTTGCTAAATGAGGCTCCGGTGGAATCAATTATTATGTGGCAGAAATATTTTGTTTATGGTATTGCTTTAGGCGTTACGGATAAGGCATTAAAGGAATTATATGCTAAGCTGCCAATTGCAAAATATGAGAATGGAAGCAATCCGGATATTGTCACTATTGTGATGATGAATCGATTATTAAATCAGAGTCAATTTAGAATATATAATAGCCAGACAATCAATACAACTAATCAGAGTATCCGTGAATTTACAGCTTCAAGATCATCAGGTGGTTCAAGCCTTGGTGGTGGTGGTGGTTTTAGTGGTGGTTCAAGCTTTGGCGGCGGCGGCGGGGGCGGCGGGGGCGGGTCATTCTAACATGTACAGCTGAGAATTAAAAAAATTTCCCAGGAAATGAAGACTAAAATTGATATCGTAAAACAAATGTGATACAATATATGCATATAAAACAAAGGAGGATGAAAAATGTTAGGACTAGCAATCATTGGAATAGTTGTCGTTGGGATTATTTTTTACTTAATTAATATGTATAATAAATTAATTACAGAAAGTAAAAGAGTTGAAAATGCTTGGGCACAAATAGATGTGCAGCTAAAGCAAAGAGTCGATTTAATCCCGAATATTGTTGAAACAGTAAAGGGATATGCAAAGCATGAGTCAGAAACATTGGAAAATGTTATTAGTGCTCGAAATATGGCGACAAATGCTCAAGGAGTTGAGGATAATATTGCTGCTAATAATCAGTTGACCGGTGCGCTTAAAACATTATTTGCGGTGGCGGAGGCTTATCCAGATTTGAAGGCTAACGCAAATTTCATGGAATTACAGCGAACACTAAAAGAAGTAGAAGCTAAAATTGTTTTTGCAAGACAATTTTATAATGATACAGTGACAAGATTTAATACTAGTATTGCTGTATTTCCTGCGAATGTTTTAAGTAACTTATTTGGGTTTAAAGAGGCTAAATTATTTAATGTGAGTGAAGAAGATAAAATTGTGCCGAAAGTACAATTTTAAAAATATGCGAAGTTTTACTTCGCTTTTTTGTTAAAATAAAGCAAGAAAGAAGAGAATTATTAATGATAAATGAATTAAGATTTGAGTTGATGAAACAAGAGGATACAGAGGGCATTTATAAAATTTGGTCAGATATTCGTGTGACACAATATATGAATATTGAACCCATGAATAAAAAAGAGACAGTAAGAGATATGATAAAATATTTTCAAATAATGTCAAAAAGGCGACAAGCAGAGAGAAAGACTATTTTTTTAGGGGGGGAAATTATTGGTTCGTGTGGATATAATATTATTGATGAGGATACACAGAAAGTAGAAATTGGTTATGAAATTGCATTTGATTTATGGGGGGCCGGTTTAGGGGAGAAAATTGTGGAAATGTTAATTGAAAATGCTAAGAAAAGATTTAACGCTGTCCGTATCCAGGCTAAGGTAGACCCACGGAACACACGGTCACTTAAGCTGCTTGAAAAATGTGGGTTTGAGATTGAAGGTGTGTTAAGAAAATATGAAATATCTGGAGGCGTGCTAGTTGATATGCTGATTTTATCTAAAATAGAATGTTGAAGTAATCGGTGGTGGGCTTATTTGAGCAGATATGATATAATAGCTAAGTTGATAAAATTTAGTGGTTAGCTAGAGGTTTTTTTTCTAGTGACTGTAACTAATGATGAAGTCAAGTAATAAGTTAAGAAAAGAGAGAGTAACATGAAACGAGAATTAGCAATTGAATTTTCACGGGTAACAGAGGCTGCAGCAATTGCATCGGCAAAGTATGTGGGCTGCGGTAATAAAATATTAGCAGATGAGGCAGCGGTCGAAGCTATGCGTCTGACACTAAATGAAATTGAGATGAAGGGTGAAATAATTATCGGTGAGGGTGAAATTGATGATGCACCGATGTTGTTTATTGGTGAGAAGCTGGGAACAAATACAGGTGACGAATTAGAAATCGCTGTTGATCCAATTGATGGTACAAGAATGGTTGCAATGGGACAGGCAAATGCCCTTGCTGTGCTTGCTGTTGCTGATAAAGGTAGTTTTATGCAAGCTCCGGATATGTATATGGAAAAGTTTGTTGTTAATCATTTAGCAAAAGATGTCTTAGATGCTGATATTTCAGTTGTTGAAAATGTAAAAAGGGCAGCAAGAGCTTGTAACAAGGAATTGAAGGATTTTGTTGTGATGACACTTGCTAAGCCACGACATGAAAGTGTCATTACAGCATTACATCAATTAGGGGTTAAAGTGTATGCAATTGCTGATGGTGATGTTGCAGCATCAGTTTTAGTTTGTATGCCCGATAGTCCAATTGATATGTATTATGGTATTGGTGGAGCACCTGAAGGTGTAATTTCTGCTGCTGTTGTGCGGGCATTAGATGGAAATATGCAGGCGCGATTGATACCAAGAACCGTTGCAAAAGGTGATACAGAAGAAAATCGCTTATGTGAAAAAGAAGAATTAAGACGCTGCCAAGAAATGGGTGTCGATGTCGAAAAGAAGTTAGTCTTAAACGATATGGTGAAAACAGATAATATTATTTTTGCAGCTACGGGTATTACAGATGGTGATTTATTAAAAGGTGTGAGGCCCTCGATACATGATACATCAGTTGTTTATACGGAAACATTAGTGATTAGAGGAAAATCACGAACAGTAAGAAAAATAGAATCGGCTCATTTCCTCGAAAGAAAATCAGAAAAGTTACAAAAAATTTTAGAAAAGTAGAGCCACAGGAGCTTGTTAAAATGTACCGTGTACCAGAAATTAGGTTATTAACTTCTGGTGCACGGTATTTTTTTATGAAAAGATAGTGACAAGGGGGCAAGTCTGTAAAAAAGTGGTGCTGTCTTTTTGTGAATTGAAAGTTTATTTTAGATATGTTTAATTAACTTAATGAATAAATATCTTAGCTTATCTTCAGGTGTTTTTCAAATTATAGAGCAAAAAAAAGCAGCCTCCCTAATTAGTCGCTGCTTTTTTGTTTTATTCATCTATTAAATATTTTTGTTGGAAGGCACGTTGGTCAGCTTTTGGTATTTTGAGAATATTTGTGATGTAATTTTCAAGTGACCCATAATTTTCTTTAATAACGGCGATGCTGTAGCTAAGATAGCTTTTTTCAACAGTTAATAAAATTCTGAGGTAGTCAATTTGACTCTGGGGTAACTTTTTAGCTGCCATTTCTTGTAAAATATGTTGGTTGATGTGATGTCGTGAGCTGTTTGTTTCAAGATAGTCAGAAATGATATCCGCAGAACTAACATTTAGAATTGATAAAACGAGGGCACTACCAAGACCGGTTCTATCTTTTCCAGCAAAGCAATGCCACAAACAGGCTCCACTGTTGGCATTGAGAAGGATGTAAAAGAATTCACAATAAGATTTTTGAGCAGTCGGACTGGTAATCAAGTGATGATAAATTTGCTGCATGTATTGAGTGGGACTACAATTTTTACTACTTGTGATTAATTCTTCAAGTGAGGGGGGAGAATTTTTATCCTCTGGATCAAACATATCGACATGATGGTAGTTTGCATTAGTGATATTTGAATCGGGTTTAGTTAGAATTTCTTTGGTTGTCCTCATGTCGATAATATGTTCGAGAAAATAAGTGCCTTCTAGAATCTTGATGTCGTTTGCTGTTAATTCATGGAGTTCGCCGCTACGAAGAAGTGCACGATGTTTGACAATTTGGCCATTTTGACTTTTATAGCCACCTAAATCACGAAAATTACCAATTTTATTAAAAACTGTAGTCATCAAAACACTCCTTCAATTATTAAATTTTTGTAAATCCTTCCGATTCTAATTCATCGTTAATTTCTGTAAATGTCATGCTTTGATATTTTTCGGTATTAGTGTTGATTAATTGACTAGCACTAGTGGTTCCGTCTTTATCAAAAATATTAGTTACGAAGACCACATGTTGAAATTTTGTTTTTCCACTAAATCGATAGTTACTGGGGATTGTTATGTTAATTTCATGAACATAAGCAGTCGTACCACACTGCTGCTTAGCGACATAGTTTAATGGGGTACCAATACAGTGTGTTAAATCAGAGGTGTAATAATTTTGTTGAGGAGTTGCGTTTGCTTCCATGGGAATAATTCTATTGATGTCGCGTTGAGATATTTTATCGAGCTCTTCTTTGTATAAAGTTAAATATTGATTAAGTTGTGCATCTGCTAATTCACTGATGGCGGTTTGATTTTTAATTTCATTCCAAGATTGGGGAACAGAGCCAAGATCTGATATTTCATAACTTTGCTCAAGTTCTAGTGGTTTGACGCGGTATGTTTGGAGAGCTTTGTCGTCTTTGTCTATTGAGATAGTTATTGTTTCACCATTAGTAAGCTTTTCTTCTTTACTAAGAGTAAATTCAATGTCTCTTAGTAAAGCGTTGAGGTCATTTGTGTTATTATTAGGTAACTGGCTAATTTTATCGTAGTCAACTTTAATTGACGCTGTTGCACGGCTACTAACACCTTTTGTCTCAAGTTGAATATAATCGAAAATATTGACTTCTGTCTTTTTAAGAAAAATCGAATACCCTGCAAAGGATGCAATCCCTAGTATGAAAGAAAGTAGTAAGGCTGTTAGGGTAATTAAATATTTATTATTTTTATGTGCCTTATGATTATTAGCACGTGTTAGTTCCGGTACTTCTAGAGGTTTTGGACTTTGATTAGAGGAAGTCAAAGTGAGGTTTTCATCTGTAGAATGATGATCTATTAGTAGGGTAGTGTTGCCGTCTTGATTTATTATTTCCTCGTGATCTATTACGTCCTCGTGATCTAATGCATCCTCGTGATCTATTACGTCCTCGTGATCTATTACGTCCTCGTGATTTATTACGTCCTCGTGATCTATTGCGTCCTCGTGATCTATTGCGTCCTCGTGATCTATTGCGTCCTCGTGATCTATTGCGTCCTCGTGATCTGTTGCGTCCTCGTGATCTATTGCATCCTCGTGATTTGTTGCATCCTCGTGATTTGTTGCATCCTCGTGATTTGTTGCATCCTCGTGATTTGTTGCATCCTCGTGATTTATTGCATCCTCGTGATTTATTATTTCCTCGTGATTTATTATTTCCTCGTGCTCCAATGTCTCCTTCAAATTCAATGTTCCTTCGAGCATAAAGGCTTCGGTCGGGGAAACTTCTAGAGCAGGAGTATCTTGACTGAGGCTGAGTTCTTCTAACATATCTTCCTTAACTTTTACAATATCTGTATCACTAATTAATGTTGTTTCACTGACTACTTTTTCTAAATCAAGTGTCTGTAATAAATCAGGGTTAGTCCCTAGCTCTACTGTTGTTTCGGCATTATTGTGTTGCTCGTGCAATTTTGTTTCTGTTCCTGTGATAAAATAATCATTTTTCTGTTTCATTGGTTAGATACCTCCATTTATTATTAATTTCATTATCCCATTTTTTGACGTGTAATTCAAGGGGATTTGGTATCTATTTTAGGTAAAAAAACAGAAAATGTGTTTGTTTGACTAATTTTATTGCTGGAAACAGTTATTTTCCCTTTGTGTAACTCAATAATTTCTTTGGCGATGGCAAGTCCTAGACCAGTTCCAGGCGTTTTAGTGTTGATTCGATAGAAGGGGAGAAAAATTTTTTGGCGGTTTTGTTGCTTTATTGGCTCGGCTTGATTGGTGATGTCAATTTGTAAGTGCGTTGTTTGGTCGAGGCATGTTATATTTATTATGGAATCCGTGGAACTGTATTTTATTGCGTTATCAAGAATATTTAGAAGGACTTGTTCAATTTTGACGTGGTCAATTTTGAGTCGGTGTTCATTTGTGTCTTGGAAGTTAATTAAGGTGGCTTTTTGTTTGGCTTTTTGCGCTAAGCGTTTGATGGTTTGTGTGATTAATTGTGTGATTGAGTGTGTTTGGAGTTTGAGTGTGTTTGGTTGAGTTTGTAGGCTTGTTAAGTTGATAAGGTTGGTGATTATGGCGTTCATCTGTTTGGCTTCCTCTAAAATCATTTGACTGAATTCATTAGTTTTGCTATTTTTAGGGTCTTGATTGATTATTTTAGCGGCACCTTGGATGACTGTTAAGGGGGTTTTGAGTTCATGTGAGGCATGTGAGATGAACGTTTTTTGAGCTATTTCTAGCTGTTTGTGATCGGTGACATCAGTTAAAATAAAGATGCTACCAAAGTAATTGTTGTTTTCAAGTTTAACGGGTGTGGCGATGATTTTGTAGTAGGACTTGTTTATTTTTAGGGTTGCTGTCTGAGGTTGCTCTAATAATAAGGTGTTGTTGATGAATTGTTGTAGGTTTGGTGATAAATGATTTTGAGGGAATAGAAGAGAAAAAGGGGTGTTAGTCAGGGTTATTTTGAGGCTTGTTTCAATTAAAAACAAGGGGGTGCCAATCGTATCAACTAAAATTTGTAATTGTTTTTGATTAATGGTTTGGAGGTCAATTAGTTTTTGATTGCTTTTTGAAGATAGCGATTTTAAATAATCCTGTTCGCGTTTTTGAGCAGCTTGTTGTTTACGATATGTGATATAGCAGGAGAAACTAAAAATAAGTAATAAAATAAAAGCAATTTCGAGCTGAAAAAAGGCGAGAATTGCGAGGAGACTATAAATAATAATCGTCTTTTTTTGCAGATCTTTCATATGGTGAGCCTCCTAATCATTTTTTTTGAGAAAACAGGTAGCCAAGTCCACGAATTGTTTCAATTTGAATATTGGCTTCTGTTTCAATTTTGTTGCGTAGTTTGAAGACGTGGACGTCAACAGTACGGTTTTGGCCATCATAATTATAGCCCCATATCTGTTCTAGAAGTGTGTCTCGTGTTATTAGTTTGTTGGGGTGTGTTACAAAATAGAGCAGGAGTTCGTATTCTTTTTTTGAGAGGGCGATGAGTGTTTTGTTGCAGGTGATTTCAATTTTGTTGGTGTCAATTGTAAGGTTTGAAAAGTGAATGATTTGTTGCGCTTTTTGTGGCATTTTTCGAAGGTAGGCATTGATTCGGGCGATGAGTTCGTCAGTAAAAAATGGTTTTGTAAGGTAGTCGTCGGCTCCAGTATTAAGAGCTAAAATCTTATCTTTTTGTTCTGCTTTTGCTGTGAGAATGATGATGTGGGCATGGGGCTGTGTTTTGCGAATTTTGGCACAGAGTTCAATGCCTGAAATATCGGGGAGCATCCAATCAAGGAGGTAGATGGGGTAGTTTTTAAGTGCAATTTGTTCTAAAGCCTGTTTTCCGGTGAAGCAGGTTGTTGTCTGGAATCCGGCGGAATTGAGATCGTATGTTAGAATTTTGGCAATATTTATTGTATCTTCAACTAGGAGAATGTTTGTTTTCATGTGGATACCTCGTTTTTCATTAGTTTAAGCTAATTATAAAACTTGTGAAATCAAGAGTCAATTAATTTGGTTATTTAAATCGGGTGAGACATTTTTTTTACAAAAAATTAACATTGGCGCAATGATATGTTAACGCACGTGAGCTAAAATGAGTGTATAAGATAATATTAGAAAGAGGTTGTTGTTATGAGGATGTTTAAAGTTAGTGCTGTGCTGTTATTGGTGCTGCTGCTGGTGGTAAGTTGTGGTAAAGAGGCAGGGATGCAGGTTACGGGGAAAATTTTGATTGATGGGTCGTCCACAGTTGCCCCGGTAACTGGTGCTATTATTGAGGAGTTCCAAAGAGAAAACGATCAAATTGAGCTGACAATGGGAATTTCTGGTACTGGTGGTGGTTTTAAAAAGTTTGTTAGGGGTGAGACTGTTATAAGCAATGCCTCAAGGTTGATGAAGCCGCAAGAAGAGCTTGCAGCTAGCGAAAATGGTGTTGAATTTATTGCTGTTTCTGTTGCTAAAGATGCTATTTCTGTTGTTGTGAGTCAGAAAAATGATTTTGTGCGCGATCTTACTGTTGAACAACTTAAGAAAATTTGGCTTAAAGATAGTTTAGTGGTTAATTGGAGCGATATTGATCCAAGTTGGCCTGCAGAGAAAATAAAGTTATTTGGTCCGGGAAAGGATTCGGGGACATATGATTATTTTAAGGAGGTTATTTTAGGTGGGGATGCGGAGATTCGCACAGATTATACGGCGAGTGAAGATGATAATGTACTGGTTATGGGAGTAGCTGGTGATAAGGATGCGCTAGGTTTTTTTGGTTTTTCTTATTATGAGGAGAACAAGCAAAAACTAACAGCTTTGTCAATAAATGGCGTTAAACCATCAGAACAAACGGTGAACAATGGTCAATACACACCGCTTTCGCGACCGCTATTTCTTTATATTAATAAAAAGGCGTATCAAGAATCAGCAGCAGTCAAATTATTCGTAGATTTTTATTTGGATGTTGTTGGCGATGTGGCAAAAGATATTGGTTATCCACCATTAACAGATAAAGAATTAGAGGCGCAAAAGGTGAAACTTAGCGAATAATTGAGTATTTTGACTTTAAATTTTAAATGAAATAGGATATAATATCAGAGAGTGAGGATATGGGTTTGTTAAAACGCTATCCTCAACTTTTTAAACTAAAGTGATTGGTTTAATGCCATTAATTTTTAAGTAGGTTTTATTGAAAAAAAGACCCTATTTTGAGAAGTGAGGAAAATAAGTGAAAAAGAGTATTACAGAAAGAATAATTGAGTTAGTTATTCGTATTTTTGCAGCGCTTTCTATCTTTATTACAATAGCGATTGTAATTACGTTGATTACGGAATCGGTGCCGTTTTTTAAGGAAGTTAGTATTAGAGAGTTTTTGACTACTTCGGTTTGGAGCCCTAATTCAAGTCCTGGTCAGTTTGGCGTGCTCCCTTTATTAGTGGGGACATTTATGATTGTGATTATTTCGGCTGTTTTTGCTCTGCCATTAGGCTTGGGGGCAGCTGTTTATATGAGTGAGTATGCTACACCAAAAATTCGCTCATGGGTTAAGCCGATTTTGGAGATTTTAGCAGGAATTCCATCAGTTGTTTATGGTTTTTTTGCTTTGAAATTTATTACACCGGTGGTTCAGATGATTTTTCCGGAGGCATCAGTTTTTAATGCTTTAAGTGCAGCTATTGCTGTGGGGATTATGATTACACCAACTGTTGCCTCATTAAGTGAGGATGCGTTAAAATCAGTGCCTGTTTCAATTAGAGAGGCATCTTACGGTTTGGGAACAACAAAGTTTGAGACGGTTAAAAATATTATTATTCCCGCAGGATTTTCGGGGATTGTTGCTTCCTTTATTTTGGCGATTTCTCGGGCAATTGGTGAAACAATGATTGTTGCTATTGCTGCTGGTGCAACACCGGTATTAACATTTAGTCCACTAGATAGTATTCAGACGATGACTGGTTATATTGTTAATAAAGTTCAAGGTGAGGTTGTTGTTGGAACATTGGAGTATCAGACAATTTATGCAGTTGCCTTATTGTTATTTATTATTACATTGTTTTTTAATTATATTGCAAAATTTATTGCTAAGAAGTACCAAAACAAATATGATTAAACAAAAAATGAATGAAAGGTTGGTGGTCTTAGTTGGTAAAAGTTGAGTATAACAAAGAGTTAATTAAGCGAAGAAATATTAAAAATGCTATCTTTTCGGGAGGCGTAAAAGGAATTATTATTTGCTGTTTTATTGCTTTGATTTGGCTGATTACGAGTATTATTAAGGATGCAGCTGGTTGGGTTGATTGGCAGTTTTTAACAGGTTTTCCTTCAAGATTCCCCGAAAAATCAGGTGTTTTGCCTGGGCTGGTAGGGAGTTTGATTTTAACAATTATGATTTCAGCCTTAGCCGTTCCAGTAGGTGTGGGTGCTGCGGTTTATTTAGAAGAGTATTCTAATCGTAAGGGCTTATTTTATAAAATTATTGATATTAGTATTTCTAATTTATCGGGAGTGCCATCGATTATTTATGGTATTTTGGGACTGAGTATTTTTTCCGTAATTACCGTTTTAAAAGGGACTTTACTGTCGGGGGCAATTACGCTTTCACTTTTGATTTTGCCGGTGGTTATTGTTTCTTCTCAGGAAGCTTTAAAGTCAGTGCCAAGGTCGCTTAAAGAAGCAGCTTACGGTTTAGGGATGTCTAAATGGCAGATGATTGTAGCGGTGGTTATTCCTTATGCGATGCCCGGGATTTTAACGGGCGTTATTTTGGCCCTTTCACGGGCAATTGGTGAGGGTGCACCATTAATTGTCATTGGTGCAGCAACGTTTGTTAATAAGTTGCCCGGATCGTTGATGTCATCATTTACAGCTTTGCCAATTCAAGTGTTTTATTGGTCAGGATTACCACAAGCAGAGTATCAAAATGTTGCAGCAGCAGGAAGTATTGTCTTGATAGCCTTGTTGTTATTGTTTAATTCAATTGCGATTATTTTACGGAATAAATTTCAGAAAAGATAAGTAAAAATATAGAAATGCAGGTGCAGAAATGAATAATGAAAAGAAAATTATTGTTGAGAATTTTGGGTTTTATTACGATAAATTTAAAGCTTTGAAGGATATTAACATTGAAATAGAGGAGAAGACAATAACCGCGTTTATTGGTCCATCAGGTTGCGGAAAATCAACATTTTTACGATCGCTTAATCGCATGAATGATTTAATTGAGAATATCCATTATGAAGGTAAAATTCTAATTGATGGTGAAAATTCGTTGTCCAAGAAATTTGATGTTGTCCGCTTACGTAAGCAGGTTGGGATGGTCTTTCAAAAGCCTAATCCTTTTCCTAAAAGTATTTATGAAAATATTGTCTATGCACCTAAATTATATGGTATGAAAAATAAGGCCGATTTAGATGTACTAGTTGAAACAACCCTAAAATCGGTTGCCCTATGGGACGAAGTTAAGGACAAATTACATAAGTCAGCCCTAGCTTTATCAGGTGGTCAGCAACAGCGTTTATGTATTGCAAGAACAATTGCAATGAATCCTGATGTTATTTTAATGGATGAGCCAACAAGTGCACTCGACCCAATTTCAACGGCAAAAGTTGAGCAACTAATTGCTGAATTGAAGAAGGATTATACAATTATAATTGTGACGCATTCAATGCAACAGGCAGCAAGAATTTCGGATAAGACGGCATTTTTCTTAATGGGTGAGATTATTGAGTATGGTGAAACAGGGCAGCTATTTTCAGTCCCACGGGATCAACGAACGGAAGATTATATTACAGGTAAATTTGGTTAGACTTTTTTATAAAAAAAAGCAGAGAGGAATGATTGAGTATGGGAAGAATAATTGACGAGCACTTGAATGTTGTTGTTGAGAAAATTGGTAAGCTATTTGATATGACGATGGATGCATATCATGAGGCGCTAGTTGCTTTTGAAACGGATAATCGAAAAAAGGCACTGAAGATTACCAAAAATGATGCTAAAATTAATGAACTAGAAGAAGAAATCAATGAGGATACAATCCGTGTTATTACATTGCAGGCACCAGTTGCTAGTGATTTACGGTTGCTGATTGCCTCGCTTAAAATTGCCGGTCAGTTGGAGCGCATTGCCGATTATACGGTTAATATTGCAGATCACGTGTTAATTGGTGAGGAAGAAGAGGAATCAGCAACTGCGGTGGATAAGAATATTTCGGAGATGATTTCTTATGTAATTGAGATGTTAGTAGTTGCCAAACGTGCTTATAATGAGCAAAATATTTACTTGGCAAAAGATGTGATCGATATGGATAATAAATTAGATCATATTTATGGGAAATCAATTAGTAAGCTTGCCAAAACGGTGGGTGATTTGCCTGAAGATGGTGATGAAGTGCCAGAAGTGAATTTAAATTCGGTTTTGATGGTTAAGTATATGGAACGTGCGGGCGATCATGTGACTAATATTGCGGAGCATGTTTTCTATATGGTTAAAGGCCGTAATTATGATATTCATCATGTGGCGACGTTGTTTGACAATGGGGAATAGTTACAGACTTTTAGAGGAGTGTTGATGATGGATAAGGTAGTTGTTTTAGCACAAAATTTAATAATTGAGACGAGTCGGTTGAAATTAAGACCAGTTAATTTGGGCGATTGTGATGATTTATTTGCGTATGCTAGTGATGCCAAGGTTGCCGAATATATTTTTGATGAGCACCAAACTGTTGCTGATACGAGCAAAGTAATTGCGACTTTCTTTATGAGTTGTCCCTTAGGAAAGTATGCAATTGAGTTAAAGTCAACTGGTAAGATGATTGGGACAGTGGATTTGCGGTTAAAAGAGGCAAATCAAGGTGAAATTGGTTATGTGCTTAATCAAAATTATTGGGGATTTGGTTACATGTCTGAGGCAGGACTGGCACTCATTGATCTGGGCTTTAAGCAGTGCAATTTAGCAAGTATCTATTCATGTTGTGATGTTAAAAATGTGAAATCAGTGAATGTGATGATGCGATTGGGGATGAAACATGAGGGTGTTTTGGTAAAATCGAAGGAGATAAAAGGCAAGATTGTTGATTTTGCTTATTATCGGATAATCAATCCAAGTGAGGCTAAATAAGTGATGATTGGTAATGATTGGGACGCTATTTTAGCAGCGGAATATGAAATGCCCTATTTCAAAGAACTTAGCCTTTTTTTGCAAAAAGCGTACGAAAAAACAGCGGTTTTTCCACCAGTTGATCAGCTTTATGAGGCATTTAAGTTAGCTCCTTATAAAGCTGTCCGTGTTGTGATTATTGGTCAGGATCCTTATCATGGTGTTGGACTAGCGCATGGGTTGAGTTTTTCTGTTAAAGATCCCATGGCGAAGATGCCACCGTCGCTCCGTAATATTTTTAAGGAGCTGGAGGCTGATTTAGGGGTGATTCGTTGTGATATGAATTTAACAGATTGGGCGCAACAAGGTGTGTTATTGCTTAATGCTGTGCTAAGTGTTGAATTAGGTAAGCCAAAGAGTCATCAAAAAATTGGCTGGGAGCAGTTTACTGATGCGGTTATTGCGCGCTTAAATGAGCAAAGTGGAGGAATAATTTTTGTTTTATGGGGGAATGATGCTAAATTAAAAGGGGTAAATATTACTAATAAGCAGCATCAGATTATCAGTTCAGCCCATCCAAGTCCGCTCGCAGCAAGGTATGGTTTTAGTGGTAGTCGACCATTTAGCCAGGTAAATGAGTGTCTGCTAGAATGGGGACAATTACCAATTAAGTGGTAATTTTATTCCTTTTTTGCTCGCTTTTTGGTAAAATAGAGTAAATGAGGAGTGTTTAAATAAAATGAAAAAAATTGGATTACTGTGCCTACTGGTTTTAAGTTTGTTAGGGGGGTGCGCGAAGATTTCAACAATTGATAAAATTTCGATGACATTGCAAGAAAGTCTCCCCGTATTAAGTGATGCAAAGGTGGGACCAGCAGATTTAGCTTCAGTTAGTTCATACTATGAGGTTGAAAATAATTATTGGCAGAAGGCTGCAGCGGATAAAACCCTGTTAAAGAAATATGCGCAAGGAACAGCAGCCAAAAGAGATGTGACTGGTTTTGTGCATACAAAATTAGTTGAGGGTCAGACACAAGTAAATTATGTAGGGATGCAAAAATTGGGTGAGGTTGAAGGCGTGTTTATTTATGAGTTTCTAGCCGATGTTTTGCTAAGCCAGCAGCAGATTAAAGATGCAAATGAGTTAACAACTTTATTGGTCGAAGAGAAAAATGAAGGTGAGTTTTTCTTTGTTGAGGGTAAATATTTGGCTACGGTAGATACGAGTTTTAGTGCTAATCAGCGGGAAGAAATTATGCTGAAATTAGCTGAAATTATCGATTAAATTTGGAGTGTGAGGCGGTCTTTTTTAAAGAGAAAAGGCCGCTTTTTCTTATGGTTTTCAATGGCGGGAAGCTTGTAAAATCAGGTGTTTAGGGAGTTTTTTTTCACAATTTAAAAATAATTATGTGTTTTGTGTAAAACCGTTCACAAATGTTATCTTATGTGTTGCGAAGTTTTTGCTAAAATGCTATAATTTAGAAGTACAGGGAAACAGTGATAGTGATATATTTCACTATATCACTAATGAATTCCATTTAGTTAAAATTTAAGGAGGCTACAAAGATGTCTAACAAAGAGTTATGGACGGGATTTGTTGGAGGACGTTGGCAACAAGAAGTCGATGTTCGTCAGTTTATTCAATTAAACTATACACCATATGAGGGTGATGATTCGTTTTTAGCGGAGGCAACAGCAGATACAACGACACTATGGGATCAAGTAATGCAATTGACAAAAGAGGAGAAGCAACGTGGTGGGATGCATGATTTGGATACGCGCATTATTTCATCTATTGTTTCGCATAAGGCTGGTTATTTAAATGAGAAGTTAGAAAAGATTGTCGGAATTCAAACAGATATTCCTTTTAAAAGATCATTGCAACCATTTGGTGGGATGAGAATGGCTGAGGTTGCTGCGGAGTCTTATGGCTATAAAATCGAACCAGAAGTGTCGGAAATATTCACTAAGTATCGTAAAACACATAATCAAGGAGTCTTTGATGCCTACAATGCGCCAATGCGTGCAGCACGTCGCTCAGGGATTATCACGGGATTGCCTGATGCTTATGGCCGTGGACGGATCATTGGTGATTATCGCCGAATTGCTTTATATGGTATTGATTATTTAGTGAAGGATAAAACAAAGCAATTAGATAGTACAAGTAGTGTGATGAGGGCTGATGTGATTCGTGACCGCGAAGAGCTTAATGAGCAAATTAGAGCACTTAAAGAAATTAAAGTGATGGCGGGATATTATGGATGTGATATTTCGGAACCAGCAAAAACAGCACAAGAGGCTGTTCAGTGGTTATACTTTGGTTATCTTGCAGCAATTAAGGAGCAAAATGGTGCGGCAATGAGTCTTGGGAGAACATCAACTTTTGTGGATGTTTATATGCAACGTGATTTAGAGAGTGGTTTAATTACAGAGCTGGATGCACAGGAAATCATTGATCATTTTATTATGAAATTAAGATTAGTTAAATTTGCACGAACACCAGAATATAACTCACTATTTTCAGGGGACCCTACGTGGGTAACTGAATCTTTAGGTGGGGTTGGTATTGATGGTCGGGCGATGGCAACAAAAACATCATTCCGCTATTTACATACATTAAATACATTAGGGCCGGCACCAGAGCCTAATATGACAGTATTGTGGTCAGTGCACTTACCAAATGGTTTCAAGGAGTTCTGTGCTAAAATGTCGATTAAGACATCGTCAATTCAGTATGAAAATGATGACTTAATGCGTGTAACGCATGGAGATGACTATGCAATTGCTTGTTGTGTTTCACCGATGCGAGTGGGTAAAGAGATGCAATTTTTTGGTGCACGTGCTAACCTTGCTAAGGCATTGCTTTATGCGATTAATGGTGGACGAGATGAGAAAAGTGGTGATCAAGTAGGGCCGCTATTTGAGTCGTATAAGGATGAGTACTTAACATATGATAAAATTATGCCGTTATTTGACCAAATGATGGAATGGCTAGCAGAATTATATGTTAATACATTAAATGTTATTCATTATATGCATGATAAATATGCTTATGAGCGTGCACAAATGGCCTTACATGATAAAGAAGTAAAGCGCTATTTTGCAACGGGAATTGCAGGTCTTTCGGTTGCAGCTGATTCACTAAGTGCGATTAAGTTTGCGAAAGTTAAGACGATTCGGAATGACGCGGGTCTAGTTGTTGATTTTGAAACAGAGGGAGAATTCCCTTGCTATGGTAATAATGATGATCGTGTTGATGATTTAGCTGTTGAGCTAGTTGAAACCTTTATGACAAAAATTCGGAAGCATCATACCTATCGAAATGGCTTCCCAACGATGTCAGTATTAACAATTACCTCAAATGTTGTTTACGGTAAGAAAACGGGGAATACCCCTGATGGTCGCCGTGCTGGAGCACCTTTTGCACCCGGAGCTAATCCGATGCATGGTCGTGATAAAAATGGTGCATTGGCATCATTAGAGTCTGTTTCAAAGCTTCCATTTAATCATGCCTCAGATGGAATTTCGAATACATTTTCAATTATTCCGGGAGCGCTAGGTAAGGATGATCAAATTATCATGGGTGATTTAAATTTTGAGTTAGATGTGGAATTAGATATCGATTTTGATGCAATTGGTGCTTGTGATGAACCGGGAGACGTAGCTTGTAAAATAACAAATATGCAAGATGGTTTGGATAACAAGTAGCAATTAGAGGGCGTGCTCCACAATTATTTAATTGGGGTATTGGGCACAAGACAATTAGACAATGAAAGGAGGTGGAAATTATGGCAAAAAATCAACAAGTAGAAAATTTAGTCGCAATGCTAGATGGTTACATGAGCGAAGGTGGACATCACTTAAACGTAAATGTTTTTAACAGAGATACGTTATTAGATGCACAAGCAAATCCGGATAAATATCCACAATTAACTGTGCGTGTTTCAGGATATGCAGTCAACTTTAATAAATTAACTGAGGAACAACAAAACGATGTAATCGCTAGGACGTTTCATGGTAAAATGTAATTAATCATGTTTAAAAAGAATTTTGGAAGTGCACCGTATAATGTTACGGTGCACTTTTATAATGTTAAATAAGAAAAAAAGTGGTTCTTAATCTTAAAAAACTGAAGCCTAAAAAATCATGTGGATTTTGTGTTTGTTATGTGTTATACTATTTCAGTCTAACAAAATGAGCTCAAAAGATGAAGCATTTAAAGAAAATACTAGTAGTTATTATCCTACTAGGTTTTACTGCCTGTGGTAACTCAGCGTTAAAACCCGCACTGAAAGAAAGTCTTGAATTATATTTGCTGGAAATAATTAAGAGTGATTCAGCGGAGATAAATCAATATTTAGTGAAGCATCCACAAAAAGTTAATGTCAAGCAAATGCTTGACAGAGAGCTTGAGCATCGCATTTACAAACAGAAGAACAAAAAGCTCAAATGACGACATTGTTGACCAGTGTAAAATACGGGGCGCATTAATTAATACTACCTATTTTAACATTGGCTTAACATAGAATATTATATACTGTTTAATATATAATATTCTAGGAGGTCAGAGGATATGAAAAAATATTCGCTAATTTATCATTTTTTTATGATAATCTTAATTTTAATTTTTGCTAATGGTATTAAAGACAGTAGTACAGCGATTCAAGTCATTGCCTTGCAGTTCATCATTATTGTGAACCTATTTCTTTTTTTTACGGAAATTTCTTTGTTGTGGTCTGTGTTCCAAATAGTTGTTATGGCAATCAGTTTGGGAATTTGTTATGAAGTTTATTTAGTAAGTGCAAGAATTTCGGAGCCGGTACCAATTGTTGGTGTGTTAGAAATCAAAGAATCAGCACTTAGACTGTGGCTTGTAGAAATTGCCCCAGTTGTCTATTTCGTAATTCTCCTAATTGTTGTGCTACTAACGCTGACAACATGCAACCAACTTAGAATAAAAGCTAAGTTTAATTAACATAAAGTAGGATTATCTGTGAAACACAATTATAGATCCAGGTGGAAATATGATTCCAAGATAACAATGTTATAATTGAGTTGAAAGTTACAAGCCAAAAAACAAGAAACTAGGCATAAAAAAACAAAATAATTTCATGTTAATAACACTATGAAAAAAAGCAATATTTTTAGTGGTAATAAAACCTGTTTCAGGACAAGAAATGGGTTTTTAGTTTGTAAAAAAGCAATGTAAACAACATTAAATGGGTGAAAATGGGATGTCTAAGAAAGTGAAAATATTTTAACTACAACTCAAAAGAACAGATATAACTGAATATAAAACCAAAAAAAATAGACTAAATTATCTTTTGAAAAAACAAAAACCCAAAAAAGTACTTACAAAGAGAAAAAAAACATATTTTAAATTAAGTGTTTCCATGATATATTTAGGTAGTTTAAGTTTATTTTAATGGAGATAGAGATATTAAAATAAACAACTTAATAATAATAAAAGAGCTATTTTTTGGGAAACGAGGATAAATGATGAATCAAGAAATAATAATTAAAATACAATTACTCCAGATGATTTACTCGTTTGAAAGCCATTATACAGCAAAAAACCTTGCTGACATATTCGATATAAATGTTAAAACACTTAATAAATATATTTTTGAAATTAACCAAATAACAGAAAATAGAGAACTCATCCAATTTTATAATAAAAGAGCATTTATTGACACTAACGTAAAGGAATCAATAGCGTATATACTTTCGAAATTATGGCGAAGTGCAGACTTCTATAAAATTTTATTGATTATAATCTCTAGAAATGAAATTACAGGGGTGAAATTGAGTGAATTAACATTTATATCAATAACAAGAATTAGAGTAATAATGGAACAACTTCGAAAACTATTAAAAATATATGACTTAGAGCTCAAAAAATATCCCTATAGTATTATTGGAGACGAACTGAAAATCAGGCTTTTTCTCTACAATATCCTAAATTTGATTACAGCTGGTGAGGGCCAAAAAGATTTAATTAAGAATTTTTTACCAGAATTGCGTGAACTAGAAAAACAGCTGGAGAATAGCACGATAGCAAACTATCCTCAAAAATGGAGTATCTTACAAATGCTCGGAATATGTGTACAGAGAAATCGGGCAGGTAACTATTTGAGCGCCGAAACGCTATTTTTTGATGAAAGTGGAAGTATCAAGAGTGCTCTCAAACCATTTTTAGGTGAGCTAATAACACAAAATGATATTGAGTTAAGTTATGAAGCCGTTTTTAAAATTCATAGCATCCAAAATAGAGTATATCAAGAGAGCGCTGCTAAAATGAAAAAGCTCATGGACTCATTCAGACAAGAGTTGAAAAATCACAGATATGCAGTCGATGAAGCAAGAATGCCATTTGTATTTGTTGATCTCATTCAAGAACAATTTTTTTGGACTATATTTAAGAAAAAAGCAATAAATAATGTGGAAATTCCGATGAATGAAGCGAGTAAAAGGTTGAATGATGTGGTAAGAACTGTTTTTAACGAAAATAACATTCAAATAGAAGCTCTAAATTTATTTTTGTTTTCAAGAAGGCTGAGCGCTGCTACGACACCAGAAGAAAAAATAAAGATAGCAATTATTCTTTCAACGGGGAAGCTGTTTGTTTTAGACCCAGTTAAGGCATTAAAGCTCAGATTTTCTGGAAAAATAGAGGTGGAAATCCACGAGCGATATGATACAATAGATGAAAAATTTGTTGATTTACTAGTTTGTGATATAATACCAATAGAAAGATTAAAAAACATTGATATTTGTTTCGTTCAACGTATATTAACAAAAGGAAACATTGACTTTGTTGAAAAAAAAATAATAAAAATCCTTAACAGAGTCTATGTTCCTTGATGAAAATAGCAAAAAATATATAATTAGGTGAAAATATTCTTTTAGAAATAGGAGCAACATGTTAAACTTATATAAGTAGTCTAAAAGAATGTGAAAAAGCAAGCGAATGAAAGGTGTGGAAATAGCATGAGCAAGAATAAAATAGTAATAGTAAATAACGAAATGGAGTTACTAATAAATATTGCAAACACTTTAATAAATAAAAAGATTCAAATGAACCTAATTGGGGGAAGTAAAATAGACCGCAGTGAGTTAGAAGAAAATCAAAAATTAGTGTTTACAAATAGTGTTGCTTTTGGATTAGATATTGTAGTTGAGATAATTGAATTGATGCAGATAAAGAATATATTTATTGTTTCTACAATTGAAGAGGCAGTAACAAGAACGGAAAATATTTTACGAAGAAATAATTTATTTGACAATGTTTTGTTTGTTATTAAGCCAGAAGAGTCAAAAGTAGAAGCAAGGGATAAAAACTTAGTTAGTATTTCGGAGACTATTGAAGTAGACTGCAAAAAGAAAAAAGCGTTTAAAAATGGTGAATATATTCATTTGACGAACAAAGAATACCAATTACTTAGTCTCTTTTTAGGAAATAAGAACAAAGTTATCTCACGCAAAGATATTTTGTCAAAAATTTGGGGTAAATCAGAAGAAGGTAATGATCGAAAAGTGGATACATTTGTTAAAATTTTACGAAAAAAGATGGATATTATATCAATTAAAACACTACATGGGGTTGGATATGAATGGGTTGAGCAGGAATAGTTGCTTGCCTTTTTTTTAGCCTTTTGATTATGCGTCGTTTCAAGGTTAGGATTAAAAAATGGGTCTTGGTAAAATTAGCTTTAATTGCTCGTTTATTTTTCGAGGGTGTTTGGTGGGAAAATGTTGGTTACGGGTGTATTTTTTTTCATTATATTGTATAATAGACAATATAAAAAAAGAAAAGGAAGATGTTTGTTGCGAAAAATTAATGATGTGAGTTGTTATCAAGAAGTAAATGCTATTTTACGTCAATATCCATTTGAAAGAATGCGAATTGAAAAGACGATTGTAGCACATACATATATGACGGAAGAAATTTTATATGATGGGAGGTATGCGGGTACTGCTATTGTTGGATTATTGAGTCATGAATTGGAGAGCGTAAGTTTTTTTCATAAATTGGCTTATGATGAGATTTGGCATGCCTATGGTGGGGATAGCTTTATGTTGTATGAGCTGGATGCTAAGGGTGGGTTATTTGAATATTGCTTGGGACATGATGTGTTAGCAGGTCAAAAACCATATCATGTTGTCAAAAAAAATGTTTGGCAAGCAGCAAAATTAATTCCTGGTGGCAGGTATGCGCTTTATGGCTGTACGATGGCACCAGGTTTTAATGTGGCAAGTTTTATGCCAGCTGATCAAAAGCAGCTAATTGCAGAATATCCTAGCTATGAAGAGCTAATTTTAACGTTAACAAAAAAAGAAATTTAATGAAGGAGATAGGGAAGTAAGATGAGAATCAATCCAAGTTATTTAGAAGGACTAACGGATATTCAAGTAGAAACACAAAGAAATAAGGGATATGGTAATTCTGTTCCGGAGAAGATTACAAAATCAGTAGCAGTGATTTTCAAAGATAATATTTTGACATTGTTTAATGCTTATAACTTAACAATTGGGGTGGCATTAGCATTAGTTGGAGCGTATAGTAATATGGCATATCTTGCAATTATTGTGTTAAATATCAGTATTGGAATATTCCAAGAGCTAAAAGCCAAGAAGTTAGTCGAGAATTTATCGCTGTTATCGATGCCAAAGGCGGAGGTCATTCGCCAAGGAGTTAAAACGCAAATTGCGATTGAAGCGTTAGTATTAGATGATATTATTTTATTGGACATGGGTAAGCAAGTTTGCGCAGATGCTTTAGTTGTCTATGGTGTTGTCGAAGTTAATGAATCACTTTTGACGGGTGAAACGGATGCCGTGTTGAAAAAAGCGGGAGACTTGTTATTGTCGGGAAGCTTTATTATTAGTGGTAAATGTCATGCAAAAGTTGAGAATGTGGGACTAGATAATTATGCACTAAAAATTGCCCATGAAGCAAAAGCGCATAAAGCTGTTTTCTCTGAGCTGCTTCGTTCAATGAGACGGGTGACAAAAATCACAAGCTTTTTGATTATTCCATTAGGTATATTATTGTTTGCTCAAGCCTATTTTATTCGCCAAGATGTCTTAAACATATCTGTTGTGGCAACAGCTGCAGCATTATTAGGGATGTTACCCAAGGGCTTAATGTTATTAATTAGTATTTCATTGGCAACGGGTGTGGTAAAACTTGCAAAAAAAGATGTGTTAGTCCAAGAACTTTTTTCATTAGAATCATTGGCGCATGTTGATATGCTTTGTCTAGATAAAACAGGAACAATTACTGAAGGTAAGATGACAGTTGATAAAATTCATCTGATTAATGAGGATGTATTAGGGCAAAAAGTCGAAGCTGTTATGCAGCAGTTTCTAGGGGCTGTTGATGATAATAATGCGACATTTACAGCGCTAGAAAATCATTTTGGTCGGGAAACACCGAAAAATATTCAAGCAACAATTCCTTTTTCGTCGGAGCGTAAATGGAGTAGTGCAAGTATTGAAGGCCTAGGAACAATCATTTTAGGGGCACCAGAACGCTTTGATACAGCCGCGCTACCGGAAAATGTTATGGCAGAAATTGCTAAGGGAATGCGGGTATTAGTAATTGGTCACAGCCATAACATTATTGAGACAACAACATTACCAGCAAACCTCACCCCCCTACTAGCAATAAGCTTAACGGACCCAATAAGAAAAAATGCAAAGCAAACACTTGATTTTTTTCGGGATGAGGGTGTTCATGTGAAAATCATTTCGGGGGATAATCCACAAGCGGTATCAAGTATTGCCAAAAAAGCTGGATTTGCTAATTATGATTCATTTGTTGATTTGTCAAAAGTTGAATCTGAAAGTGAGGTAAGGCTTGCTGCAACTACCTATGATATTTTTGGTCGCGTATCACCACAGCAGAAGAAAATATTGGTTTCAGCTTTAAAGCAGGCGGGGCATACTGTTGCAATGACTGGTGATGGTGTTAATGATGTGCTTGCTTTAAAAGAAGCTGATTGCAGTATTGCAATGGCAGAGGGAAGCGACGCTGCACGGCAAGTAGCACAATTGGTTTTGCTGAATTCTGATTTTGCTTCACTACCGGCAGTTGTTATGGAAGGACGCCGTGTGGTCAATAATGTGACAAAACTTGCTTCTATTTTCTTTGTTAAAACAATTTATTCAGTTTTGTTGGCAATTTTGTGTTTGTTTACATTTACAGCTTTTCCATTTATTCCGATTCAAATTACTCTAATTGATTTGGCAATAGAAGGTTATCCATCATTTTTTATGTCATTTGAGCCGGATTCACGTCGGTTACGCGGTCGATTTTTACCTAATGTTATGAAGAAGGCATTGCCGAATTCATTGACTATTACGTTAAATATTGTCATTATTATGTTGGTTGGGTTGTGGCTGAATTTAGATCAACTTAATATTGTTACGGTGATGTACTACATGATTGGTTTTGTGAGTATCTTAGCTGTAATTAAGGCAAGCTTACCTTTTAATAAATTGCGATTATTTCTTTCGGGTACGGTGTTTATTGGTTTCTATACAGCAGTTATTTTGTTTAGAGGGTTATTACACATTACAATTCCTAGAGGAGATGCGCTAATGCTCTTCCTCGCAATTGCCTGTTTTAGTGTGATTATGGAACGAATTTTCACTTATGTAGTGTTATTAAGTATGAATAAAAAATACTTTAAAAATTAGGGTTTTGTGTGATTATATGTTTTAAAAGTGAGGAAAAATCCATTTTTAGTGTTTAAAAGACAAAAAGACAAAAAAATACTTGAAATTCTCTAAATAAAATTGTAAAATCATATTTGAGTATCTAATAGTGAATATGATTTAGAGAAGAAAAGAGGAAAAGGGAAATGAATGTAGTTAAAGCAATTTTAGGGAGCCTAATTCTTGTTGGAACAATTAGTCCAGTCCCAGTGAGTGCAGTGTCAAAAAGTGACATCGCAACAACAGTTATGGGACACGCAAGTGTGGAGGAGTTATTCCCGGATAAATATTTAGCAAAAGTTGTTGCTCAGGAGCTGAAAATAGGAGTTACTGATGTCCCAACAGAGCAACAGTTACAAGGAATAAACTCACTAACATTGGGATATTCGGCTGGAGCAATTAAGAGTTTGATGGGGTTAAGATACTTACCAAATATAGAGTTACTGGAAGTTTCTTATCAGCGGGTTACTGATTTTAAGGAGCTAGCGGGATTAAGCAAGTTAAAATCAGTAGTTATTAAAACGGAAGATGTAAAAGTTGCTTATTTGAGTAGTCTTAATCGCGCAAATCATCTTAAGATATTACATCTTCACGCACCTAATGCAGTAGAATTACCAAATTTATCTGGATTTGAGGGACTCGAATATTTATATTTACAGATGCCCAGTTTGGTAGACTATGAAGAAATTAGTAAACTAACAAGTTTACTGTCTTTTAATGTGAGAGGTAATGTTACTAGTGATCAAAAAGATGTTAAAATCAATAATTTTGACTTCTTAAAGGGTTTAACTAAACTTGAAAGAGTTGCGATGGTCTATCAAGATTATATTAAGTTAGAGGATTTTGTTGATCTTAAACAAATCAAACGATTAACAGTGTTTGGAAGTAAGCTAACAGATATTTCAGCGGTAGCATCAATGCATAATCTAATTGAATTAAATTTGTATGGTAATGAAATCAACAATATAGCACCATTAGAAAAAATGGTAAATCTGGAGCATTTAATATTGGATGGGAATCGAATTAGTGATATAAGTCCTTTATCCAATTTATCCCGAAAGACTAATATTTCGGCAGTATTTCAAGAAATAAATTTGACTGCTGGTTATTCACCAGATTATGAGCTGGTAAATACGATTAAAGGTTTGGATGGAAATACGATTGTTCCGTCTTTAATTAGTCACTTGGGGACATATTTTGAGGGTAAAATTTTATTTAAAGAATTAGTAAAGACTGATAAAATTGCATTTACTTTTCTTGCGGGTTCAGCAATTGATGTTCCGTTACCAAGAAAAGGGGAAGCAAGAATACTATCAGATAATTCGAGTAAGTCGAAGGCGGTAAAATTTGCTTTTTCAGGAGCAGTTGTGAATAATTTTTCAAAACCTGTTGAGGAAGTAACAAGCCCTGTTGAGGAAACAACAAAGCCAGTGGAGGAAACAACAAAGCCAGTGGAAGAGACAACAAAGCCAGTGGAAGAGACAACAAAGCCAGTGGAGGAAGAAATGGCTTTGGATAATATTTTTAATGATGAGGAAATAGCA
Source organism: Culicoidibacterales bacterium (assembly GCA_051652245.1). Taxonomy (GTDB): domain Bacteria; phylum Bacillota_I; class Bacilli_A; order Culicoidibacterales; family Culicoidibacteraceae; genus BHER01. The sequence continues at coordinate 28,279 of JBOFTV010000083.1, forward strand.
AAGCAAATTGGCGATATACTTGGATTAGGTCCAACAGATGTGGTAACAGAAGAACAGCTATTAACGATTAAAACGATAGCGCTAGGAAGTGATGTTAAAGATATTAGAGCACTTCCGCGATTGAAAAATTTAGATAAGTTATCATTGAATCAAACGGTTAATATTAAAGATTATAGAGTTCTTGCACAAAACACTAATTTGACGAGTTTATCAATTGTTGGTGCAGAGGGGAATATTAAATCAATAGACTTCTTATCATCATTAAAAAAATTAACAGAAGTTATTATCGTCCGTTCAGAAATCACAAATATAGAGGTATTAGCGGGACTTGAACATTTAGAAAATATTAGTTTAGATGGTAATCAGGTGGATGATGTAACAGCGATTAAAAAGCTTACAAAAATGAAGCGAATGACTGTAACACATAATAAAATTTTAGATGTTAGCCCACTTGCTAATGTCGATAGTGTGGATGCATCAAACCAAGTTATCGTATACTCGGCAAGTCTTCCAGGAGAAAATATTGTTTATGGAATAAATCAGGTAAGAGGCTTAGATGGAAAATTAATCACACCCGCACTAATTAGTCATGGTGGTTGGTACGAAGATGGTAAAGTTTATTTTGAAGGTCTAATAAAGGGAACCAAACCGGCATTTACATTTAATTTATTGGGAACGCCAGTTGTCCCATTGCCTGAAAAAGCAACTGCAGATCACGTTTCAACAAGCAGTAGCCTTAGTGTTAACAGCTCAATCAAATTTTCGGGTACTGTTGTTTATGTATTTGACCAAGATAATCATGAATTAGGTGCGCGCATCATTGTTGGCCCAGGTGGGAAATTAGCTGAAACTGGACAAAATACGAATGAGTTGATAATAATAGGTCTGAGTACGATTATTACAGGATCAGCGTTGCTAGCGTTGAGAAGAAAATTTTATTTATAGTTATCATAAAAAAAGAGAAGACTCGGGCGGCGAATAAATAGCTTGAGCCTTCTTTTTTTTAGCGTTTTAGGGAGTCTTAATTATGCAAAAAAATATGTATATTATATAAAATCATTGAATTTTTTGTGATAATAATGTAGAATAATATGTGAACATCTAATAAACGATGTTATTTAAAAGAAGTGAGGAAGAAAAGAAATGAAGATTTTCAAAGTAATTTTGGGAAGCCTAGTTCTAGTTGGAACAGTTACCCCAATTTCAGTAAATGCAACAGTTCCAAATAATATTTCTCCAAGAGTAACAGCGGTTGCTGGCGTAGCAACAATTGCAGCGTTATTCCCCGATGAAGGCCTAGCTAAAACAGTAGCTAAGGAATTAAAAATGAATGTAAATGAGGTACCTAAGGTTGCTCAGTTAGAAAGTGTTGTAGACCTGACTCTTACGCCTTCGGTAGGAGTAGCAAAAAGTTTGGTGGGAATAAAGAACTTATCAAATTTACGGAGTTTAGTCTTATTGTCGCAAGAAATTATGAATGTTAAAGAATTATCAGAATTATTGATGCTTCAATCAATTCACGTAACTACTAATGCAACAACAATAGATTATTTAGCAGACTTAGGAAGTGTAAGGAGTTTGAAAAATCTGTATATCACAGCTAAGGAAGCAACAAAACTGCCATCAATGACAGGTTATTCTAGTATCAAGCTCTTAAGTCTTACAGTGCCAAAAGCAACAAATTTTGAGGAGTTAACAAAAGTGACGAACTTAGAAAGTATTAGTTTATCTGGTGATATCGGACAAAAGGATATTGAGATTAAGAATTTTGATTTCTTAAAAGGGTTAGCTAAGCTTGAAGAAATAAGGGTCAGTTTTTATGAATTTACTAATTTGAAAAAGTTTATCTCATTTGATAAGCTTAGCACACTGGTTGTCTCATATGCAGGAATTACGGATATCTCAGATGTTTCAAGTATGAGTAACCTTAAAACCTTAGGGCTGTATGCTAATGCAATAGTTGATGTGAAGCCACTAGCTAATATGACAAATTTAGAGTATATATTACTGAATGAGAATAAGATTAATGATATTAGTCCACTGGCAAACTTACGGCTAACAACGAGTATAAGAGCAACGGAACAAAAAATAAAACAATCGAATCCGTACGCCAAAGATTTGTTTTTAGTCAACCCAATTAAAGGGATTGATGGTCAATTAGTAGCACCCAAATTGATTAGCCATGAGGGTATTTATTCAGCAGGACAGATAGTATTTAGTGGATTAGCTGCAACTGATGTTCCAGCATTTACGTTTAATACGGGCGAGGCACTCGAAGTTAGCCTTCCATCAAAATGGGATCTTGATACCTTTTCTGTTAACGGTGCCGAAGAAGCAGCAGAAGCAGTAAGTACATCATTTGCTTATTCTGGTTCTGTTATCAATAAATTTGCAGATGAAGAAACAACAAAACCAATTGAAGAAACAACAAAACCAATTGAAGAAACAACAAAACCAATTGAAGAAACAACAAAACCAATTGAAGAAACAACAAAACCAATTGAAGAAGAGAACACAATAAAATCAATATTTAATGATCAAGCAGTAGCAAAAGCGGTAGCACAGGCAGTAGGATTACAAGTAACTGATTCGATAACAGAAGCGCAAATGCTCCTAGTTACAGAATTAGAATTATTTAGTGATACAAACAATATCGAGTCACTAGAAAAACTTAAAAATTTAGCATCACTTTATATTGAAAAAGCAGAAAATGTTAAAAACTACCAATCTATTGCTAAAAATACTAAATTGACTAAATTAGGAATTGTTGGCGCAGGGGAGAACCTTAGTTCGATTGATTTTGTAAAATCATTGACAGAACTAGAAGTTTTTGTTGTTGTAAGTGGGAGTCTTAAAGATATTACACCACTCGCAAGCTTACAGAAGTTGCAAAAAGTAATGCTTAGTGATAACTATATTGAGGATGTTTCAGTAATTAAGAACTTACCAAATCTTGTTGAATTTATAGCAATTAAAAATATGATTTTAGACATCAGTCCACTTGCGGCTGTTAAATTAGTTAATGTAAGTCACCAGATAATCCTTTATGCGAGTGAGTTCCCTGGTGGTGATACTGTTTATGCTAAAAATAAAACGCGCGGACTCGATGGTGCATTGATAGCACCAAGATTAATTAGCCATAATGGTTGGTATGAAAACGAGAGCATAAACTTCAGCGGCTTAAAAAATGATGATAAGGTAGCGTATACATTTAATGTAGGAGCTGCTCCCGTTATTGAATTACCAGATTTAAGTGACTTAGTTCTTGACCAAAAAGCGGAAATAGCATCAGCAACTCGCATTGATTTAAATGAGCAGATAGCACAAAATCAAGAGTTAAGTTTCTCAGGAACGATTGTTTATGTGTTTAAAGCCAATAATCAAGAGCCACCCGCAATAGAGTCTGTAAATACGCCGGGAACTTTACCAGCAACAGGTCAAAATAAAAATGAAATAATGCTGATTGGAAGTAGTACAATTATCATGGGAGCTGTTATGATAATTATAAGAAGAAAAGTAACACAATAATCTTTTCTAAAAAAAGGTGCGATGAAAGTCGATAAAGAGGACACGTAAATAAGAGTGCGTGGCTGATTTATCGACTTTTTTTATAAGGGTGAGGGTGAGAGGGCAGTAATTTTTTTCCTTGTTCGTGGTTGGAATCGTTTTAGGGCTGTTTGCGCCAATAGGTTGATGTGGTAAAAAAATAAGATGTGAAATGATATTTGTTGTGGGAAAAACCTTTTAATTTTCGCGATTTCTGTTATAATATACGTTAATATTCAATATAAGAATATAAAATGAAGCGTAAGGGAGAACCGAAGATGAAACAAGTGTATAATTTTTCAGCAGGACCTGCTGTGTTACCCAAAACTGTATTAGAGAAGGCGCAAAGTGAGCTATTATCATTTAATGGTAGTGGGATGTCCGTGATGGAGTTAAGCCATCGTTCGAGCTGGTTTGAGGGGATTATAGCAGATGCCGAGGCCTTGTTAAGAGAGCTTATGGATATTCCTGATAATTATAAGGTTTTGTTCCTTCAAGGGGGAGCAAGTCAGCAGTTTGCGATGATTCCGCTGAATTTGCAACAAACAAAGAAAGTTGCCTATATTGATACGGGTGTCTGGTCGGCTAAAGCAATTGAAGAAGTTGAGAAGATGGCGGGGTTTGAGGTTCTAACAATTGCTAGTGGGAAGCAGAGTAATTTTACTGCTTTACCAGAAATTGTTGCTATTCCTCAAGATGTTGACTATGTTCATATTACAACAAATAATACAATCGAAGGAACTTGCTTTTTTACTGTGCCGCAAACGGGGTCTGTTCCATTAGTTGCTGATATGTCTTCTAATATTTTATCAAGTAATTATAATGTTGCTGATTTTGGTGTGATTTATGCGGGTGCACAGAAGAATTTAGGACCTGCGGGAGTCACAGTGGTTATTATTAGAGAAGACCTCTTAGAACGTAAAATAAGTGGTGTTCCAACGATGTTTGATTATCGAGTACATGCTAAAAATGCTTCTTTGTATAATACGCCACCAACATTTGCCATTTATGTGATGAAATTGGTATTGGAATGGGTTAAGCAACTGGGTGGTGTTAGTGCTATTGAGGTGCTTAATCGGACAAAAGCTAATAAGCTATATGATTATTTAGACCAGTCGACAATTTTTTCATCACCGGTTGTACCGAAAGATAGGTCGCTGACAAATATTCCATTTATCACGGGTGATGAGGCGTTGGATAAAGCCTTTTTGGCTGAGGCCAAGGCTCAAGGGTTTGAAAATCTTAAGGGGCACCGCTTGGTGGGGGGCATGAGAGCTAGTATTTATAATGCTTTCCCCGTGGAAGGTGTGGAGGCTTTAATTGCCTTTATGCAGAAATTTGCTGTAGAAAATGGAGGTAGATAATAGTGTTTAATATTAAAACATATAATGCAATAGCAGCTGCAGGTTTAGAAAAGTTTGCGGATGGCAACTATGATGTCGATGGTTTGGGAAGTCCGGATGCTATTGTTATTAGAAGTCAAAATATGCATCAGACTGATATTCCCCAAAGTGTTTTAGCAATTGGTCGAGCAGGTGCTGGTGTCAATAATGTGCCAATTGAAGCATGTGCTGATCGTGGAATTGTTGTCTTTAATACACCGGGTGCTAATGCTAATGCGGTAAAAGAGTTGGTTTTGGCTAATTTATTTATGGCTGCTCGTCCGATTTTAGAGGGGGCAATTTGGACTAAGAGTTTACCAACGGATCATCCTGATGTGGAGAAGCTTGTTGAAAGTGAGAAAAAGCGTTTTGTGGGTACAGAATTAGTCAATAAGAAGCTTGGAATTATTGGATTAGGTGCAATTGGTGCAATGGTTGCTAATGATGCTTATCGACTCGGAATGGATGTTATTGGTTTTGATCCGTATGTTTCTGTGGATACAGCTTGGAATATTTCAAGTCGTGTTAAACGGGTTCACGATATTGATCAGCTATTGTCAACTTGTGATTATATTACAATTCATATTCCTTTAATGGAGCAAACAAAGTATCTGTTGGATGCAGCCAAGCTTGCATTTATTAAAGAGGGGGCTGTGCTGCTTAACTTTTCTCGTGGTGAGCTAGTTGACAATGATGCTGTCTTGGCATCTTTTGAAAACGGGGGCCTTTCGCGCTATATTACTGATTTTGCAGCACCTGCTTTAATTGGGCATGATCAGGTGGTTATTTTACCTCATCTAGGCGCTTCAACTAATGAGGCGGAAGTCAATTGTGCGAAAATGGCTGCAAGAACGTTGAAATATTTCTTGGAGACGGGAAATATTAAGCGTTCGGTTAATTTTCCCACAGTTGATATGAGTTTTCAATCACCGCTACGATTTGCGCTGATTCATCGGAATATACCAAATATGGTAGGAACAATTACCCTAGAGCTTGCCTCTAATCATATTAATATTGTTAATATGATTAATCGTAGTCGAGGTGATTACGCTTATACATTAATTGATATTGATGTCCTAGAAGAAGGTGCTTTAGCAGGATTAACGCAAAAATTAGAGGCAATTGCTGATATTAAGCGTGTCCGCGTGATTCGTAATACAAACCACTATTTATAGAAAAGAGGAATTCCTATGGTTACAATAGTTCCATTTAAAAGTATTAGACCAACAGTAGATAAAGTTGCTAAAATTGCATCATTGCCATATGATGTACTAAGTAGCGCAGAGGCTAGAGTGCTTGGGGATGAAAATAAATATTCATTTTTACATATTGATAAAGCTGAAATTGATTTACCAGTAGAATTGTCACCGTATGATGACTTAGTTTATGAGCAGGCAAGTCAAGCAATGGCAGATTTTATGTCACGAGGATGGCTACAGCAAGATGAAGCAAATTTATTGTATATTTATGAGTTGACGATGAATGGGCGCTCCCAAGTTGGTTTAGTTGTTTGTACGTCAATTGATGACTATTTAAATGAGCTAATTAAAAAGCATGAATTTACACGTGAGGAAAAAGAGTTAGACAGAATTGCTCATGTGGATAGCTGTGATGCTAATACGAGCCCAATTTTTCTAACGTATCGGGGAGTCGAAGCGATTAATGCGGTAATTTCTGGGTGGATAAATGAGCATGATCCGATGTATGATTTTAAGAGTTTTCATGATGTAAAGCATAGAGTTTGGTCAATTGATGATCGTAATATTATTGATATGCTAGTTGGTGCTTTTAATAAAGATGTTCAGGCATTGTATATTGCTGATGGCCATCATCGGACAGAATCAGCAGTTAAAGTTGGTTTACAGCGCCGTCAGGAATTTCCTAATGCTAAAGCGGATGCGGCGTTTAATTATTTCTTGTCGGTTGTTTTTCCCCAAGAACAATTAGCGATATTAGATTATAATCGTGTGGTTAATGTGCCAATTGCCCCAGATTTTATGGAGCAGCTTGCTTGTAATTTTAGTGTTGATTTAGTTGGAGCGTCAATTTTTAAGCCGACTAAACCAACAGAAATTGGGATGTATCTAGCAAATAACTGGTATAAGTTAACAGTAAAGGAGACAGCTATTGTTGATGATAGTGTGGGAGGACTGGATGTTTCACTGTTACAAAAATATGTGCTAGAAGATTTGTTTGGTATTATGGATATTAGGACGGATAAACGAATTGATTTTGTTGGTGGTATTAGAGGCTTAGAGGAGTTGGTTACTTTAGTTGATAGTGGAGCGTTTACAGTTGCTTTTGCGATGTATGCAACCACAGTAGAACAATTATTACAAGTTGCTGATGAGGGTAAAATTATGCCACCAAAATCAACGTGGTTTGAGCCTAAATTATTAAGTGGTTTATTTGTTCATGATTTAGAGACAAAATAGGAAATAGGATAAAAACCTGGCAAGATTAGATGTGAGGTCACTTTTTTGAGTGTCCTTATTAGGTGTTAGTCTGGTTTTTTTTAATGAGAAAATAGCTGTTTAAGAGGACTAAAAAGGAGGAATGATGAATGAAAAATGTCTGGAGAACAACTGAGAAGGAAGTCTATATTGGGGGGGAAGCTCCCGCTAAAATTCTGGTTAAACCGTATAAATATTTAACAATAATGGGGTGTGGAGATCCAAATCAACCTGATTTTTTGGCGAAGGTTGCAGCGCTATATGCGCTAACATATGCTGTGAAGATGAGCTATCGGAAGCCCTATGTCTTAAGTACATATACTAATTATACCGTTTATCCATTAGAAGGTGTTTGGGATTTACGGGAGGATGCTAGAAATTCAAAAACATGGACAAAAGCAGATCTTGTGTATAAATTGTTAATTAGACAGCCTGACTTTGTAACAACGACATTTATGGCGTTGTTACAGGAAATTGTTAGGGCAAATAAACCGGATTTAGCAATTGCTGATATTGTCTTTGAAGTAATTGAAGAGGGGCTTTGTGTTCAAATGTTGCACCTAGGACCCTATGAGTTAGAAGCAAATTCATTTGCTTTAATGGATCAATATTGTGAGGCAAACCAGTTAGAGCGAATTGATCTCCGGCACAGAGAAATTTATTGTAGTGATCCGCGGAAAACAAGTCCTGATAAGCTAAGGACAACACTTCGCTTTAAAGTAAGTGAAAATAAAAAGAGCTGAAAATCTCAGAGGTCACTTTTTTGAGTGACTCAAATATCATTCAGCTCTTTTTACGATTTATTAGTTAAGTTTGGGCCAGTAGTCACTATTTGCGGCAATAAGATCATCTAAAATCGCTTTGGCAACAGAGGCACTTGGCACAGTACGCGACATGATTAATGCTTGCCAGAGTTTTTGATATGATTTTTCATGCCATGCTTCTACGGTTAGTTTTTCTACGGCTACTTGCTGTTCCATTAGACCTTTTTGGAAGGTTGGGATGTTGCCGATTGTTATTTTTTCATAGCCGTTTGAGCCAACAATACAGGGAACTTCGACCATCGCTTGGGGATGAAAATTAGTAATTGTTCCATTATTAGGGACAATTAAGAGCATCCGCTCTTTTGTATTAAAGCCAATTGCTCGGGCAAGATCAACAATATATGATGCATGCTCATCAATTTCTAGCTTGGAGTTAGCAAAGGTACGATTGTCAATAATCTTTTGGCATTCACTGAAGACCAATTTTTCGCGACCATCGATGACTTCATTTGCGCGTGTATATGTTTTATTGGATGTTTCAACGACATAATCAGGGAAAAAGTAGTATTTTAAGTATGTATTTGGTAATGTAGTGGGGTCAACTGCTTGTAAGTCACGTGCTTTAAGAAAGGTTTCTTTCCAGCTTTGGTCAATATGCTGCGCATCACGATGATCAGGGTTTAAGTAGCCATGAACTTTTACGTAATCTATAATTTTAGGCATGAGATCAAGCCCATTTTTATCACGAATAGCAGTCCACCAACCGAAATGATTGAGGCCATAGTAAGTTACTTCCATTTCTTTTCGTGAGCTAAGACCTAAAATTTTGGCGATTCCACCTTCAATACCAATGGGCATATCACAGATGTTGAGGACTTTGGCATTAGGTTTTAGGAGGCGGCAGGCTTCAGCAACAATTGCAGCAGGATTTGAATAGTTCAGCATCCAGGCAGCGGGTGAGTATTGTTCCATATAATCGATTAATTCAAGGACACCACCAATTGAGCGCATACCGTAGGCAATGCCCCCAGGCCCACAAGTTTCTTGACCAACAACGCCATGTTTTAAGGGGATTTGTTCATCCAAAGCGCGCATCGCATATTTCCCTACACGAATATGTGCCATGACAAAATCAACATCACTAAAGGCAATTTTAGGGTCCGTTGTATAGCAAAAGTCAATATGAGGGGCTTTTTCTGCTAAAATGATAGCACAGGCTTTAGCGATTGTTTCCTGTCTTTTCTCATCATTATCATAGAATTTCAGGGCCCGAATGGGAAAGGTATCGAGGTTTTCAAGGAGCATGAGGACAATTCCTGGTGTAAAAGTACTCCCACCACCAGCAATAACGATTGAAAATTGTTTAGACATATAAATCTCTCCTTTTTAGTAAAAAAATAGTTGCCACTGTATCAGTGGTTGGTTTCTTTTTTTTCATAAAATTTTAGTAGTAGTTCGAATTCTTCGCGGACTTGGGGAACGTCGAGGCCAACAATTATTTGGACTTGGTTTTTAGTGATTACCAGGCCTTTGGCACCAGCTGCTAGAAAGCTGTCTGATTCTGGTAAGATGCTGTTGTCTTTTAGTTTTAAGCGTAATCGTGTGGCACAGTTGGCGACTGTTTCAATATTTGGGGGGCCACCTACTAGGTCTAAAAATGCTTGAGCCCGTGCTTCGAAGTCGTTGTGCTGTTTGGCTTGTTTATTTTTATAGTCAGCTTTGCTGTAGAGTTTGATTTCGGCATCTGAGCGGCCGGGTGTTTGATAGTTGAATTTGAGGATTAAGAAGCGGAAGATGATGAAATACAGGCCTGAAAATAGTAATCCCGTGACAATTTGAATTGCATATTCAATATAGTGTGTTGCCCCAAGGGGAATCCAGTTTAATGTTAAAAATTCAATTAATCCACCGCCAAAATTTCCCGAAACGCCTAGGAGGTAAACAGTCGTTGATAATGTTGCTGCTAGGAGTGAGTGGATCAAAAAGAGTATCGGGGCAATAAATAAGAAGGTGAATTCAAATGGCTCGGTAATACCAGTAACAATTGCTGTTAAGGCAGCCGGGATAAGAATTCCCAGAACGATTTTGCGATTTTTTGGTTTGGCTGTGACGTAAAATGCTGCGGAGATGCCAATTGGGGCAAAGAGTTTTGACATGCCATGGAGCGCAAAACCGCCCGCTGGAAAAAGTTCCCGCAGGGATTTACTGCTATCCATAAATGTTGGCAGGTTGGCGGCCCAGTATGTTGTAATACCACCATCAACCACAGCCGGTCCAAAAATAAATGGTTGGTAAATGAAATGGTGTAAGCCTGTAGGAATTAAGATTCTTTCTAAGAAGGTATAAACCCAAACACCAGCAGCACCAGAAGCAATTAGGATACCTTGGAGGCTAGAAATGAGCATTTGAATTTTGGGCCAGATGAAGGCTGTAACAAGCGATAGGGGGAACATCACTAAAAAGCCGATCATGACAATAAGGACGGTTCCCTGAAAAATGGCGAGTGCTTCGGGTAGTTTTACATCAAAATAGCGATTGTGGAGGTAAACTGCGATACTTGCAATGATTAAGGAACCAATGATACTTGTATCAAGTGTAATTGCTCCACCAATTGATGTTAAGCCGCTTGTGCCACCAATTGCCTGGGTCATGTCAACCCCAAATGCGGGGAAAACGGTTAGCCATGCTGCAACAAAGTAGTTGAAAATCATGTAAATTGTAAACGCTTCTAAAGCGGCGCGAGCGTGGGCTTTGCGTGCAAGGCTAATTGGTAGACCAATGGCAAAAAGCACGGGCATTTGCCTAAATGCTGTCCAAGATCCTTCTTGTAAGACAAAGGCAATTTTATAGATAAGGGACGTTGGTGGGAGAAAACTGGTGAAAACAATTGTGATACCAACTGCAGAACCGAAAAAGACAAACATTAATACAGGAACAAGCATGGCACCACCAAATCGCTGGATAGATTCTTTGAATTTATCGAGATTAACCATAGTATTGACCTCCTTGAATTTAATTTTGGCAAAACAGGCTAATGTGTACACGTGAACACATATGATTATAAAGGAACCATTTTCAAAAGTCAATCAATATTAGAAAAAATGTAGTGAAAAAATGATTTGGACGGATTTAAAGGGTGCTTTCGCGTTTTTTTAAGGAAAAGTTCATGTAGTGGAGGAGTTCGAATTGTTGGGGGAAGAGGAGCTTTTCGACTGATTTTACACCCGATTCATAGTAGGGCAGGTGGATTGAGGATAGCTTGGGGGAAATTAGTTTGCTGATGCTGTAGTCGCCAAAGCCGCAGATGAAAATGTCTTTCCCAATAATCAGGTTTTGCTGTTTTGCTGTGCTGTAGAGGTTGATGGCAATTTGGTCAGTTACACAGAGGTAGAAAGTTCCTTTGGTGAGTTGGATGTCAATGTTGTATTCGGCGATGTTCTGTGTGATGACTTCTTGATAAGGAATTGGTAAATTGAGTTTGTGGACATGGTTGGTTATTTTGACTGTTCGCTCGATAATTGAATCAGCTGTTACTGTGCATAAGCCAGTTATCGTGCCAATAAAGGGTAAGATAAGTTGGCTGAAGATTGTTTCAATTGCTTTGCTGTCGGGGTAAACAATCGAGGACATGTTAATTTCTTCAGGTGTGATGATGACAACATGGGGGAAGAATTTCTGACGATTGGTGTAGAGTTGTGAGTTTGTTGTTAGGGCAATTATCCCGCGGACACGGAGATTTTGGAAGCCGCGCAGGAGTTCAAGCTCTTTATTTTGATTATGTTCACAAGATGCAATATTGACATCAAAACCCCGAAGGGTTGCTTGGTCGATTATACCTTTAAGGAGTTTGGCTGAGGTTCTTGAGTTTACTGTTGGGAGGATGACACCGATGATGTTAAGGTCACGTTTGAGTGATTGGGCGGAGGCATTGGGGAGGAATTCATTTTGGTCGATAATTTGCTTTATTTTAGCTTTGTTTTGCTGTGAAACATAGCCACCATTAAGAAAGCGTGAAACAGTTGTCCGTGAGACACCAGCAAGGACTGCGATATCTTGCATTGTGAGTTTTTTCATGGAATTCCTCCCTTTTAATTTATCTTTAGCTAATATTATATCATAAAAGGTGGGAACTGATTGTGCTTTGGGTCAGATTGCTGTAAAATGAGAGTAAATATTGAAGGGATGGTTGAAAATGAAAATAGGATTTATTGGTTGTGGGAATATGGCAGGTGCGATGATTAGAGGAATTGTTAGCTCAAGTTTTACTAGTGCTGCGAATATTTTGGCAGTCGATCATAATTATAACAAACTTGAAGCCCTTAATTTGGAGTTGGGTATAACTATTTCGCTGTCGGTGGCTGAAATGATGGAGCAGGTGGAAATTGTTGTCCTGGCAATGAAGCCAAGTGGTTATTATAAGGCGTTAGCAGTAATTAAACCGCTGCTGAAGAAGCAACAGATTGTGCTAACAATTGCAGCCGGGATAAGCTTAAGTGATGTTGAGCAAATTATTGGTTCAGATAGTAAAGTAGTAAGGACGATGCCTAATACGCCTGCGGCTGTGGGTAAGGGGATAACAGCAATGGTTGTTAATAATCAAATTACGCCCGTTGATGGACAAAAGGTCACTAACTTACTTGAAAGTTTTGGTAAAGTTGAGCAGATAGATGAAGCGTTGATGCACACGTTTATTGCAACAGCTGGGTCATTGCCAGCAATTGTTGATATTATGGTTGAATCTTTGGCGGATGGTGCCGTTTTAAATGGTATGGGTCGGGATGCTGCTTATCGCATTTTAGGAGAAGCAATAGCTGGATCAATTGCCATGTTAAAACAAAGTAATCAGCACCCGGGGGCACTTAAAGATGCGGTTTGTTCTCCGGGTGGGACAACAATTGCGATGGTTGCTGCTGCTGAAAAAGGTAATTTACGGTCAACTTTGATTGAGACAATTACCGCAGGTGTGGAAAAATCGCAAGCGCTGTCTAAAAATAATTAGGTAACGTTTAGCAGCGTGTAAAATAAAGGATGTTAGGGGAAATTAGTGATGCCAAGAAAAACGAAGTTAACAGCGATTAAGCGGGTTGTTATTAAAGTGGGTACAAGCAGTTTAACAAAGCAAAATGGTGTGCTGGATACAGCGCAGGTAATTAAAATTGTGCAAACCATTAGTGAACTCAAAAATGACGGATATGAGGTGCTTTTAGTAACATCAGGTGCGGTTGGTGCTGGTATGGGGACAATGAAATTAACGTTAAAACCAGAAAATATTGAGCAAAAGCAGGCATTGGCAGCAATTGGACAGGTTGCCTTAACGCATTTGTATCAGCAGTTGTTTTCTTTACATGAGCAGACCATCGCGCAGTTACTGTTAACCAAGCTCGATTTTTTGGAAAAAAGTCGGAAGCAGACGCTTAAATCAGTGTGCAGATTACTACTTGAACAAAAAGTGATTCCGATTATTAATGAAAATGATGCAGTTGTTGCCGATGAGATCAAAGTTGGTGATAATGATACACTTTCAGCCCTAGTTGCTCAATTAGTGGATGCTGATTTACTTATTTTGCTGTCTGATATTGATGGGCTTTATACAGCTAATCCGCAAGAAGATCAGGGTGCGCGGTTGCTATTAGAGGTGGAAGATGTTTCGTCCGCGGTACTAGCAATGGCGGGTGTGGCTGCGGGAAGTTTAGGAACTGGTGGGATGAAGACAAAATTAGAGGCAGCAAAAATGGTGACAGCAAGGGGAATTGATATGGTAATTGCTAATAGTAATGACCCCCAAAATATAAAAAGAATACTAGAAAATGAGCCCGTGGGAACATTGTTTGTACGAAAAAAAGGATGGTAATTATGAGATATATAGAAATATTAGGTAAAAATGCTAAGCGAGCATCACAGGAATTGGCGCGTGTTAGTCAACTGCAAAAAGAAGAGTTCTTACTTGGATTGGCAAGAACATTGGAGCAATGCGCAGCAGCAATTGAAGAAGTTAATGCAGAAGAAGTTAAAATAGCTGAAAAAAAAGGCCAGAACAGCGCTTATATTGATCGGATGCGGCTAACAAAAGAGCGAATTTTTTCCATGGCTGAGGGGGTGCGAGAAATTGCGGTCTTTCCTGATCCGATTGGTAAAATTGAAACAGGTTGGGTTCATCCCGATGGATTAGAAATTATTTGTAAGCGTGTCCCCTTAGGAGTAGTGGGGATGATTTATGAATCACGACCAAATGTGACAATTGATGTTGCTTGTCTTGCCCTAAAATCAGGGAATGCCCTCATTTTACGTGGTGGAAGTGATACAATTAAGACGAATATGTTTTTGGTTCAAATCATTGCGGCTGTGGGGCAGAAATACGGGTTGCCGGAAAATGCTGTGCAGATAGTTGCTAAAGTGGAGCGAGGCTATGTACGGAAATTATTGCAATTAAGTGAATATATTGATGTTATCATTCCTCGTGGTGGTAGAAATTTAAAGCAAGAGGTTTTAGCGCATGCGTGCGTTCCTGTAATTGAAACGGGAGCGGGGGTTTGTCATATGTTTGTTGATGCAAGTGCTGATGTCGAGATGGCGATAAGATTAATTGTTAATGCTAAAACACAGAGGCCGGGGACTTGTAATAGCGTGGAAACGGTCTTGATTGCGCGCCAGATTATGCCGCAATTCTGTCCCCGACTGGAAGCTGCTATGAAAAGTGAAGGTGTGGAGTTAATTGTTGGTCGGGATACTGATTATTCTGTGGAGTATTTGGATAAGAAACTTGCGCTTAAGTGCGTGGAAAATGTGGAAGAAGCAATTGTCCATATTAATCAATACGGAACGAAACACTCGGATGCCATTATTACGTCAAATATGAGCAATGCAACTAAATTTACGCAAGAAGTTGATAGTGCTTGTGTTTATGTTAATGCTTCAACAAGATATACTGATGGTGGGCAGTTTGGTTTTGGTGGAGAAGTTGGAATTAGTACACAAAAATTGCATGTTCGTGGGCCAATGGGGGTAAATGCTTTAACGACGACAAAGTATGTGATTTTAGGTACGGGACAGAGTCGAAAATAGGTAGTAAAAAAGGGATGTATGCACAATGTCATTAAGTTAAGGATAAAGAGTATATGAATAAGCAATTTAGGCGGAGGTAGAAAGTACCCCCGCTTTTTTTATGCACAAAGCCTTGACTTCAAAATTATTCATGAAATGGCGATTTCGCCAAAAACTCAGAAACAGATTTTAAGCGCAAGCGTAAACGCGATTTTGAAAAAA
>JBOFTV010000084.1:0-8255 GCA_051652245.1 Culicoidibacterales bacterium
CTACACCTTTTTTATGGATGATTAAGCTTGTGTATTCATTGATAAGATTAAATGTTGTTACGCTACCGTCATTGCTTGTTGTGAATGTGGCACACATGGTTTTGGGCTGTTTGTAACCCGGTGGAATTAAGGATTCACATACTTGATATGTTGTGTTTTTGTCTAGGCCTGTTATTTTTTGGGGGGTATCTGTTGTTATCCATTCGTGAATTATTTTGCCTGTTTTATCTTTTAGCGTCAGTTTTGCTCCTTGTACTTTTTTGGTGTCGGGGTTTATTTTGTCGATGAGGGTTTCGGTTGCTTTGTTGATTATTGCGGTTGCTTCCGTGTTTAGTTTGATTATTTGTTTATCAGCTAATGTTGTGAAGTCGATGTCTTTGACTTTGAATTTCACTGTTTGTTTACTTGCCCCCTGGGAGAATTTTGTTTCTTCAATGTAGGTGTTTTTCCCATCTAGTAGTTTGTCGATTCGGATTGTTGGTGAAATTATGGCTTTACCGTTACCGTCGTATTTGAATGTGCCTAGGTGTTCGCCTTTGCTGTTTTTCCATGTTATTTCTGTGCCTTTGGCTGTTGTGCCTAACATGTTTGATTCGACTGTTTTCCAGAGTTCTGCACCTATTTTTTTGTAGTTATTTGTGATGTTGATGATCCAAATCGATCGACCGCTATTCCACATGTCGTCTGTTACGTTAATGCAGGTTTTTGCTGCGTAGAGTGGATGGTTTTGTTCACATACTTTGTAGGGGAATTGGTTGCCGTTTTTGTCGTTTCGTGGGAGGATGGATGAGCGACCGATGCCGTTTAGTCCACTTGTTGCAATTGTTTCGATGTAGGTGTCGGTTGCCTCACCTGGGTAGCGTACGTAGATGTCGAAGTACCAAGCTACTTTTTTGTTGTCTTCGTCTTGTTTGTTTATTTGGATTTGTCCTTGTTCTTTGATGATGTTTTCAAAGGGGACTGTGACTGTTTTTTCTGGTTGTAATTTGATTAGTTTTGGTTGAGGGTCGATGAATAGATGTCCATATCTTGGTGTTTCTGTTTCTGTGACCCAGAGGTTTTTGAAGCCGTAGAGGATTGGGTTTGTTGTGAAGGTTCCATCGCTATCTGTTGTGTAGGTTGGGCCTTGTTTTGTTGTTTGGTCTGGTTGGTAGTAGATGCCGTTTTTAGGATCTACTAGTGTACCTTGTTTTTCTGGGGTTTTGGCGTATTGCATTTGTTCTGTGTCGTATTTGAATACTTTTGGGGTGTTGTTTGGCCATCTAAGGATGTCGCTTGTGATGATGTATTTGACGTTTGGGACTTTTCCGGTGTTGTTGTCTTTTTTGACTATTTTTAGCCATGATTTTTTTAAGGTGTTGGTAAACGTTACTTCATATGTTTGGTTGTGGGTGTTGGCTGTGATTGTGTGGATCGTTTTGTCTAGTTCCATGTCGTCTGGGACTGCTGCTTCTGTTATTTCGTATCTGCTGTAGGGGAGGTTTTTGATGGGGAGTTCGCCTTTTGCATTTAGGTTTAGTGTTTGGTTGTAGCTTACATTGGGGTTGATGCTTTTGATGTTTATTTTTATTTTTGTTAGGTCGGGGGTGTAGTTTTTGTTAGGTTGTGTGGCTGTTGGGTTGTTGATTGCTTTTTTGATGTTGATGTGGGTTGTTGTTTCGGTGTTTGTTAGGGTTGTTCCGATGGGTATGGTGACGATGTTTTTGCTTTGGACGATGATTGTTAGTGGGGTTTTGTTGAGTTGCATTGTTGGAGGGACTTCTGTTTCTGTTATTTTGTATCTGCCTACTGGGAGGTTTTGGATGAGGAGTTCACCTTTTGTATTGAGGTTGTAGTCTTGGTTGTATGTTATTGTGTTTTGGGCACTTTCGACTTTTACTTTTACTTTTGTGAAATCATGGGTGACTGTTGCTTGATTTGTTGTCGTTTTTGTTATCTTTTTACTTATTTTTAATGCGCCGATGTCTTCATTGTTTACGAGGGTGAAGTTTGTTGTTTCTCCTGGGTTTATTGTGATGTTGAAGGTTGTTTTGTTTAGTTCTAGGCTTGTTGGAGCTGATACTTCTTTGATTGTGTATGTGCCTAGGAGGAGGTCTTTTACTTCGAGGCGACCTTCGTTGGTTAGGTTGAAATTTTTATTGTATGTATTAGCTGTTGATGTTAGTTTTATGACGACTTTGCTTAGGTCGTGGGTTGCTGTTGCATCAGGGATTGTTGCTTGGGTGTCTACTAGTTTTACTAGGTCTAGACTGCCTGTTGCTGCTTTGAAGATGGCGTGGGTACCGAATGCTGGGAGGGGATCTCTTCCACCTAGAGAAAGTAAATCTTGTACGCCCTGGGATCTAAACACAATCGCACCCCTAGGTCTAATATCAGTTTTAACATCAAAATTAACTTGTCCTTCATACGTTAAACTATTGGTCACCAACCTAAACCGTGAACCGATGCTTAAACTGCTATAAGGGTTTCCATCTTCTCCAACCATGTAAAATCCAGCGGGTAACTGTTCCAGCCAAAACTGACCTACAGCTCCTGTAATGTGATATAAGTCTGTTTCTAATCGACTTGTTGTCGCATTGTAGTGGCTTTCTCTATTTTGAGGGCTATGGACTGTATATGTCTCGTTAGGAAAATCTTGTATGTCACCTTTTTCAATCAACATATTCACATAACCATCATTATAATTTGTCACGGTGCTTCGATTATAATTACCTAAATACGCATTGATTGACACAAATGTTCGTAAATAGGCTTCCTCATCACTCAGTCCGTGTTGTCCACCATGATTTCTCGGAAATCCCCACGTAAGTATTGCACCTGCACCACCATTTACTGCATCTTCCAACCAACTGCTATCATCATACCAATTATTACTTGGAAAAGTCTCATATGGTTGAATACAATACACCCAACCAACACCATCTAAAAAAATCATTGGCGTGCTATATGTTCCCATCCAAGTAAGCATGCCACTACTATTTCCTGCAGCTCTTGTCTGATAGTTTATTGGGTTTTTAATAAATGCATCGACGACTTCCTTAGAAGCAGATGACCAAATTTTTGTACCATTTTTAGTTGTGCCAATTTCTATTAAATTATTTTTATTTACTGTTTCCTCTGTCATTAAGATAGGTGGTGCATTTGACTCTTCTTTTGCTTTTTTTTCTGTTATAGTCAAAGTCTCTTCCGTTGTTTTATCCTCTTGTCCATTTTTTGAGTTGGTCTCCTGTTGACTTTTTAACGTGTTTTCTGTATCTTTTTCTGCTGCCTCGACTGTTTGCGGAGCATTTGCTTGTATTTGTTGTGAGTAACTCAATGCAAACAACAATAACGCAAATGTTATCATCATTACTTTTTTTATTTTAATCATTATTTTCTTCCTTTCACTTTTTCCAATTAAAAAAAGCAGCAATTTTAACTGCTACTTTATCTTTCGTATTATTTTATCTTTTTGGATGATTAATGCCACCAATCACCACCTGTACACCATTGTGACCCATCTGGACTCTGACGACAAACCTCAGGCTGCGGAGCTGGTCGAGCAGGTGTAGGAGGTGCTGTATAACCACCACCGCTATTACCGCCACTACTTCCGCTTCCATTCCCGCTATTACTACTTCCACGTGAACCTCCAGAACCTCCACTGTATCCATCACTATAACTAGATCTATCATTACTTGAAGCAGCTACCTGTTCCGCTGCAACATTTTCGGCATGTTTCCTTGCTTCAATATCTACGTTTGTCTGCTTCAAAGCATTAATTTTTTCCTCAAGAGCATCAAAACTAGATCTTGCTGCTATCATTGCTAGCACTTCATCTTTACGTCCATTAAAAACACCAACTTCTGTTTCATTCGCACCCTCAACAATCATATATGCTTCGATTTCTGCTTTTTTATCCGCATATTTTTTTGTTTCAATTTCGGTTTGTATTCGACTTTGTACTTTTTGATGTAGTTGATCATATTCAGCTTGTAATCCCAATAACATGTTACTATTCAGTGTATCAAATGCTTTCTGCTTTTTATTGTTAATATCTGCTAGGGCTCCTTTTTCGATGTCATTATATCCTGTGCTATCAGGTACTATAATAGCATGATAGGTTGCCTGTGTTTGCTCAACTTTTGTCTGCATGTTATTGGCGTATATCGTATAACCTCCGCCACTTAATAACACGATTCCAACTAAGATACCTAGTATAATTTTCATTTTATTGTTTTTCATAAATCTTGCTCCTTTTTATCATTTTTGGTTCTCCCCATTTACCCAACTATTTACATTAATTATACACTAATCTAATTATTTATTCAATATTCCGATACCTGTTCTGTTAAAATATTAGCAACACTTAAATGCATTGTTTTCAAATATTGTATCCCTTTTGCATCTAATATTATCAATTCTAACAACTCCAATCCACCATATTTTTTGATGAATTCTTTTTTCGTTCCAATGTACACTGTCACCATGTTTTTTTCACAGTATTGACTTTTTGCATAATT
Organism: Culicoidibacterales bacterium; assembly: GCA_051652245.1. Classification (GTDB taxonomy): domain Bacteria; phylum Bacillota_I; class Bacilli_A; order Culicoidibacterales; family Culicoidibacteraceae; genus BHER01. The sequence goes on from JBOFTV010000084.1 coordinate 4,503, forward strand.
AAATGCGTAATAATAGTGTTCAATATTGTCCGCCTTCTTTCAGATAATCTCCTCTGTTGTTTTTTTAACTTCCTTTTTTGTTTTACGCAATAGCATTTGTAATTTCCAACGCTCTACTTTTGGTCGGTGTATTTTCTTTGCAATAGCTATTGCCTGTTCTAACATATACAATTTTTCAGCTAATGTTTGTAGTGATAATTCCTTTATTCTTAGTAGATGTAAATTATATTCCCTTTCATTTTGTAATGACATTTTTTTGCCCCCTTCTTTTTGATTTATTTTTTTTAACGTTAGTATTGTTCAAATGATGCTGTATTTAAATTGTAATGCTTTTACTTTGCTAAAAACATGATTTGCTCTGCAATAACCTCTGCTGAAAAACTACCCTGGCTATCTCGCATTTTTGTTGCAAGACGACCTTTTATTGATACCTTGTCTTCATTTCCTTTATAGTGTTTTTTAACGTTTTCTACCAGACCATTCCATAGTACACAGGTAATATTTTCTGCTCGCCTACTGCCAAAATTATTTTGAATTGCCAGATGCACAAGGATGTATTTGTTGTTTTCATTTGTTTGTATTTCTTGTTCTATTTTTTTTATTGTTCCAATTAGGATTACATGATTCATTTTTCGTCAATTCCCTTCAATTTTTATAAATCTTTTTTTCTTGCTACTTCTGTACATCCTGTGTTGAAACGATTTCCATCAAATGAGCTGTCGCATTCAGAGATGTATTTTTTTCCGTTATAGTCAAATGTTAAGTATACGTTGCCGTATGTGTCCATCCATGATTTTACAGTAGTAGATTCTCTGTATATTTCCGCTGGTACGGTTACGCCATTGATTAATAATTTATATGCATTTTCCATATGTTCACTCCTTCTTTCTGCTAATTATCTTTCACATTGTTCGCATTCATCCAAAAATATGTCTTTATTGCGAAAACATATGATGCCTACGATAAACATGATGACTACTATAGTCAAAATGCTAGCTACTATTATATTTATTACATTCATTTGTCTGCTCCTTTCAACATATTTTTTGATGTTAGTTGATTACTTTGCTACGCTACACGATGTTAATCACCTGATTATCTTTATAGTATATTATGTTATTTGTATCGATTTTTCTTCCTCGGCAATATTTCATGACATCTTTTACTTTTAAGTGAACTTTCTTGATTTGTAAGTTATTATCCACTTCGATTAGCATACCTAATAATCTAATATCTTGGTAGAACTGTTCAAGTAAATATTCGTATTTTTTGATGTTTATTTGACCCGTTCCATTAAATTCTTTGACCTTTGCGAGTGTTTTAAATTCTTGTTTTTTATGCTTAAATGCTTCTTGGATGATTATATCTATTGTATGCAAAAAAATCCCCTCCTTCTTACAGGATTAAATGGCAAAAGCTAGTTTGCTCACAATGCTGACTACCTCTCGGCGCACTAAGTTTTCTCCCTTTTATCATGGCGCTAGTGACACGCCCCTCTGCCTCCGACGTATCAAGGGTTTTTCGTCGGTCTTCAATATTCAGTTATGGGTTTTTCTAGCTTTTGCCATTTAATCCTGCAAGTTTTTCTTGTATGTTAGTTTGAGTTTGTTTGGGTGAAATACATTGTCAGTATTTCATCTACGATTAACGATTTGTTTTTGATGTCCAGGCGTTTGCACTCCTCTTCAATACATTTGATGTTTTTTTTCTTGAGTGTATAGCCTACACTTTCTTTTTTGTTGTCATCATTTATTTGAACAAAATCAAATTTGACTGTTTCTACGCCTTTTATTTTAATTGGTTCTTCATTTTTTTTGACGTTTTCTTTACGCTCTATTTTTGTGGCTGCGGCTTCATGTGTCTCCATGTTCTTTGCTCTTTGTGCATATCTGTTCATTTATTTCAACTCCTATAATATTTTTTTAGTAAACATTTCATTGATGATATCAATGAATTGCTGTGATACTTTGTGATGCGGATATATTTCCACCATACTTTTCCCTAATAATGTCGCTTCTTTTATTTTGACTGTTTTAGCAATCTGTGTGTCTAATAGTTTAAGTTCTGCTATTCCTTTTTTTAAAAAATTGTTTACTTCTGTGTATATTTTCGTATGTTCTTCAATGTGGTTTAAGATGATGTAATGCATGTTGTCTACTATCTCGTCGAGTTGGTTTTCCGATTGCATGTATTTCCACCAGTCAATCATTGTCGTTAGACCATCAACACTGTTGATGTCCATGTCTGTCATTAGAATGACTTCATCTGCTACAAGGAATATGTTTGCGTTGATTATGCTTTTTTGTGGTTTGGTATCTACTATCATATAGTCATATTGTTCTGCGAGGGTGTCGTAATTTTTTTCTAGAAACTTTAGAAATTTATACTCTCGTTTTGTTTTTGTGACAAGATCTTTTTCTATTTCTTCAAGAATTGGTGTGCTTGGGATGATGTTTAGTTTGGCTATGTCTGTTTGATAGATGATTTCTTTTAGGTTTTTGACGTTGCCTTGTAGTACGTTGGCAAATGATTTGTTTACGTTGATCTGTAGAATGTTTCTTGTTAGGTTTGTTTGACTATCAGTATCTACAAGTAATACCCTGTATCCTTTAAGGGCTAGAGTTCTTCCTACATTTGTGGTAAAGCTTGTTTTTCCTACGCCACCTTTTTGATTTGCTATCGCTATTATTTTCATTTATTTCACGCTCCGTTAATATTATTTGGCTTAAAATTTGAGACTGCTTGTTTTCACATTATCTGATAAAACATCTGATAAAACATCTGATAAAACATTTGATAAAACATCTGATAAAACATTTGATAAAACATCTGATAAAACACCTGATAAAACATCTGATAAAACACCTGATAAAACATCTGATAAAACACCTGATAAAACATCTGATGTTTTCGCCGTGCCATAACTTTTATGGCATGTTTATTGGTATACTATTACTACCAACAAAAACATGAGCTATTCTTTTTTAAAAGTACGGCGACTATTTCTTTCGAAATTAGTTCAGGCTTTTGATTTAAGTATTGTGAGGTGGTACTCACGTATGAGCTAGTTCTTAGTTTTTTTGGTTTAGGTTGAGGGGTTGGTAGCCCCTTTTTTATTTAATCAATTATCACAGTGTCTTGCTATACGCCACAACAATTGCTGCAATGGCTCTTGCTGATCGCATTTTACTGCCAAAGTGCTGATGCAAGGCATCTTCAAGTTCTTTATCTAGTAGCAATTCTTTGTATGTTGATGCACCAGGGTAGGTTTTTTTCAACTCTACCTCAGATAGCAGTTGATTTTCTATGCATTCTCTAATTAATTCTCGTATCTTCTGAGCCACCTCTTTTGTTGTCCAATGCTTTTCTAATAATCTCTCATTAACATGCTCTGGTATTCTAAAAGTACGCCTGATTCTGATACACACCGTTGTTGTCTCCAAAATACCCTCTCCTTCCCTTTTTCGATAATCTTTTACTCATTAGATAACAAAAAAAGAGCAATTACCTAAGTAATTACTCTCGTATTTATTTTATTATATATATGCGAACTTTTTATTTACAATTAACCCCTTATTTTAAAGGCTTAAAATGTAAAAGTTCGAATAACTCATATGGTGGGCAGGAAGGGATTCGAACCCCTGAACCCGGAGGGAGCGGAGTTACAGTCCGCCGCGTTTAGCCACTTCGCTACCTACCCGTTTACTAATAAACTGTTTCTTTGAAGAAAAAACAATATCCTGTAACTTCTTT
>JBOFTV010000085.1:0-26664 GCA_051652245.1 Culicoidibacterales bacterium
AAAGTCAAATATATTCCGCCCATGACTCATCCGTGGCGAAGAAGTTCGTTTTTATCTTACTCCAATTCCCAAAAACATAGGGCCAGTTTTGAGGCTCATGTTTAGATTTTCGTGGGACATTTTAATATACGCTTGACAGTGTTTTTTTTGCGTTTTTTTGATGGGAGTAACACGTATATGATAATGTCTTAAGTGTTCGTACATAATAATGTCCTCAATCCATCACGTAACTATCCTATCACACTGGGCCTATCACACTGGGCCTATCACACTGGGCCTATCACACTGGGCTACGAATAATAAAAAAGTTCCCCATGCTCAATTCACTTCTAAAGCAAACGGAAAATTTCATCTTTGTCTTCGTCATTTGTATAGCCCGTTCTGCCGTATTGTTATCAAATGCTACTTCAAAATCAGTCACAAACCGCATATGTTCTGCCTGATATTTAAGTAACGCTTCACAATCTGAAATCGCAAAAAAACAGGTGTAACCAGGACTACAGTATACAAAATAAAAAGTGATATTCTAAAGTACACTATGTTCCAATCTGAGCTATTAAATGTGCTTTTACATCTGTTATATGTTGCTCTAACCTATTCGGAAATTGATTTTCATATGAAAGTATTTTTTTTAATTTTTTTTCAATCTTACTTATTAGGGTTTGATTAACAACTTTAACATCAATGCCACATCTACTAAAATTATGACTGATATACTGTTGAGTCACCGGGAAAGCACAACTTATTTTTATTAAGCATTTCCGTCTATCAATTTTTCCAACCTCATAGTAAGAAGATCTAATATCACTATCTTCTAGTTTTAAAAACCTTTCTATTTTTTCGTATTTTTCAAATGAGATGTTATCCACAGTTGAGAGTGGAATTATCCAAAAAAGTCCCTTAACAATTTCATCCTCTTTACATAAATAACATGGTCGCGGCTTAACATCAGAAAACCTACCTCCTAATTGTTCCACCAACAACTTATACGATCCATCTAATATCACTAAACTACCAACGCTCATACAGTTCTCCTTTTCTTCAAGAGTCTAATTATACAATAAAATTCAAAATATAAATATAAAAAAAGACTCAACCGAGTCTTTTTTATATCATTCATCTTAGAAACGCTGAATGATAAGCGCTATTCCTGCAATTCATTCCTCTTAGAAACGCCGAATGATAAGCGCTATTCTTGCAATTCATTCCTCTTAGAAACGCCGAATGATAAGCGCTATTCTTCATGTAGTTGACAATATCTGCTTTATATATACCATTATACACAAGTACATACACAAGTACAAGCCTTTTAACCTGTTTGTGTAGGTTGAAAAATTGGGGGGGTAACACCCCACTAAGAAAATTCCTCCCCTAGCTTTAGCTCTCGCTGATGATGTTAATAAGCATCGATATCCAGGCTATCATCACTTGCTTTCTGGGAACCAAAATCGCTAAAAAAAGATAGAAATTCTTTTAACTTCCTATCTTTTTAATTTGAAACTGATAACTTCTGCTGACTTGTTACAAGGAATTATCAGTTTTGGGCCATTTCTAGTCTACTTGAGTCTCTCTGGTATTACCTTGTATCCTAATGATTGACTATCTTGGTAGAACATTTGTACTGTTTCTAAGGATATTTGGGTCAGGTCTTTGCCAATTTTATGATATTTTTCCAGGATATTGGGTGTTACGGTTATGATATCCACACCTATTTGTTCCGCCTGGATGATGTTTAATACCTCCCTTGGACTTGCCCAGAGTAATTCTGTTCCTCTTAGCTTTTGACAGATTTCTTTGGCTTCGATCATGTAAGGAATTGGGTCTTTACCAGCATCCGCAATTCTTCCCGCAAAGACGGAGATGATATTATTTGTCCCCTCTGTTAGTACGTCGACGATTTGGCTAACTTGTTTTGTTGTCATCACTGCGGTGATGTTAAGTTGTAATTTTTGAGCTGATAATTTCTTGATTAATGGAATTGTCGATGCCCCACTAGTTGTCATAATCGGGATTTTGATGTAAACATTCTTCCCCCAGGAAGAAATTTCTTTGGCTTCTAATTCCATTTCTGGTAGTGTGTCCGCAAATACTTCAAATGAAATCGGTAAATTGGGAATTTCTGTTAATACTTCTTGCGCAAATTTGACATAATTGGGGATCCCTGCTTTCTTCATTAGTGTTGGGTTTGTTGTAAAGCCGCTGACTATTCCAGCTTGATAGGCTCTTTTCATTTCAGCTATTTCCGCTCCATCAGCATATATCTTTATTTTTTTCATTTTATTACGTCCTTTCGTTTTTATTGATATGGGGTCATGTCGTTGTTGATGACTTCCGATTTTGTTTTAATAAAGTTGGGAATAACTAGCACCAAGCCTAAGATGACGCATAGTCCATAAATTCCAATACTGCCAATTAGGTTGCCAATATTTCCAATTAGAATCCCCAGTACACCAAAATCAGTGTCACCAAACGTTGTATTAGAAAAGCCAAGTGTTCCTAAAACAGGTAATAATAGAGCCGGTAGAAATGATAGCAGTAGTCCATTAACAAATGCTCCCCCGATTGCTCCTTTGCGACCTCCTGTTGCATTTCCATAAATTCCTGCTGTTGCCCCACAAAAGAAATGAGGAACAAGTCCTGGAATAATAAGCACACCTCCTGCAAAACCAAGTACAAGCATACCAATTACCCCCCCAACAAAGCTGGAGATAAAACCAATAATAACAGCTGTTTGAGCATAGGTGAAAAAGACGGCACAGTCAACAGCGGGAATTGCATTGGGAATGATTTTTGTTCCAATTCCTTGAAAGGCAGGAATTAGATCACTTAAAATCATTCGCACCCCTGAGTAAACAATTGTTACACCTACAGCAAATTTTAAGCCACTCATAATTGCAAATAAATACGGATTCATATCACCCGATAATGTTGACACAAAAACGGGCCCTGCTGCAATTGCTGCAATTAAATAGAAGATAACCATTGTTAATCCCGTTGAAATAGTTGTATTTCGTAAGAAACCCCACTGCTCCGGAATTTCCATTTTTTCCGTACTTTGTTCCGGGTTGCCAACATATTTTCCCACAAGCGCTGCAATGTAGTAACCAATACTACCAAAATGTCCCATTGCAACTTCATCGCCATCTGTTACTTTTAAGGTGAAATTTTGGCCTATTGCTGGTGAAATTGCACTCCAGGCTCCTAAAATAAAGCCGCCTGCTAGCACTAATCCTGTTCCATTAAAGCCAATTGCACCAATAACCGCCGATAACAAACATGCCATAAAAAAACTGTGGTGGCCTGTTAAAAATACGTATTTATATTTTGTAAAGCGCGCAATTATAAGATTGAAAACTAACCCACACACTAAAATAGACATCGTTTCTACACCAAGTATTGTTTGGGCAACTGCTGTGATTGCTTCATTATTAGGCACAACACCAGTGATATTAAATCCAGCTTCAATCATTGCACCCAACGGGTTTAAGTTAGCTACAATAAAATCAGCTCCTGCACCCAGCATTAAATAACCGAAAATTGGCCCTAATGTTCCCGTTAAAACTTTGTACCACTTCTGCTTCATTGCCACTAACCCAACACATGAAACAATCCCTAGTAAAATTGCTGGTTGACTTAAAACATCCCTTAAAAAACTTAATATACCATTGAAAACAGTCATAATTAATCATCCTTTCTCGTTGGTCGCCATTGCTTTAATTTTATCGAGGACATCTTCCCGAATTTTCTTTTTATTAATATAGCTTCTGACAATTGCTTTTTCTTGGGTTGCGGGCATTTGTTGAGCAAGTTGGGCTACAGTAATAATCAGATCAGGCTTTTTGGAGAGTGCTGCATTAAAATCAGATGATTCTACATCGACATCAATACCTTCTAGTGCACAAAGTTCTTCGATTTTTAGGCGGAGCATTAAGCTGCTCCCAATTCCATTTCCACACACTGTTACAATTTTCAACATTATTTTACACTTCCTTTCCCGGGCGCAATTAATGCTAATAATTGCGTTGGCTTTGTTGTTGCTAATACTTGCTTGAAATCTTCGTCTTCTGCAATGTAATCAACTAGTTGAGCTAGGGCTCCCAGATGTTTTTGGGCATCGCTTGCCGATAACATCACAAAAACAGAAATCGGGAGTGCTGCTTTTCCATTCAGTAAAACGGGTTCTTCTAATTTTAAAAAGCTCATCCCCGTTTTTAGCGCACCATCTTTGGGGCGCGCATGCGGGAGGGCGAAGTGATCGCGGAGAACGATGTATTCCCCTTGCGCTTTTATGTTGCTTATAATTTTTTCAATATATCGTTGTTCAATGTAGTTTGCTGTTAGTAATGGTTCACCCACTAGTCTAATTGCCGCCTCCCAGCTATCTAGTTTAGTCGCATATTGAATAAATGGCTCTGTTAGTAAATCTTCTAACATAATTTCACCTCTTTTTTTTCCGCTTTGTTGTTGTTTAATTGGGCTTTTATATAAAAATTCTTGCATGATTTCTTCTAGTATTGGCTTTGTAACATGCTTTTTAATAATTTGAAATAATTCTAGCTGTTGACCTGTTTGATAGTTGCCAGTGCTTGTTGCTCCTAAAATTTTCTTGTAATCAAGTTCTGTTAATATTGGATTCACCTGAATTATAATACTTTGTTTATGCTGTAGTGGCGTTGTTGTGATGATGATGTCAACTTCTGGTTGCCTGTTAATTTCATCTACTGCACACGTTTTAAGCGTTTTGATTGGTAAGTTTAATGCTGCAATTTGCTGTTGTAATAAATTAGAAACGCTGACCCCCTCATAGCAGACAATGAGGATGCTTTGGCTATTGTGAATTTGTGGTATGAGTGTTTGCATTAAAATTGCTAGATAACCCGCCTCATGTGCGATAAAATCAGTGCTACATTCATCTACTGCTGTTAATTGTAGGATTTGTTGGCAGCAGTAATACGTGTAGCCATATTTCTTTTTTATTTCTTCTAGGATGGGGTTGTGTAGCACTAATCCTAGTTTTATCCTGTAGTACATGCAAAAACAATGTTCCCTGATTGCCGTTTCCATTATTTCCATTTGTAATGGTTGCGTCGATAATAAATTGATGTGGAGGCTAAGCATTCGCGAAAAATGGGTTATTTTTGCTTTATCATCAGCTCCGCTTTCAAGTTGAATAAAACAGTGGAGTAAGGTTATTTGAAAATGTTTTTCTGTTGTTGGCAACCAAGGGCTCTGCTGCTGTTGGCAAATTGTGTCAAGGACTTCTGTTTCCTGTTTGTTAAATTGCCGGTCCTTTTCTGGTGCCATTGTGATTACATTTCCTTGGTTGACGCGCCTTTCATTGATGTGGAGGCCTAAGGCTAAAATATCAAGACTCATTTTGGAAATTCCCGCAACTTGTTGATTACGACGCAGGAATTCGAGGTAGCCTTCTAGAGGCCTAAGGCAAACAAAATACTGCACAAAGGGTAGTAATATATTGAGAATTCCAATTCTTATTTTCTGTTCTTCGCCTTTGAAGCAGTACTTTTTTTGGGCATAGATTAGCGTTATTTGCGCTTTTAGGAGGATTTTTTTCAGTCGTTTTATATCATTTACAAGGGTTGACTTGCTAATAGGGATTTTAAGTAGCAGACTATCCAGGGTAATGTTTTCCTGGGAAATTAGCTGAAAAAGGATGAAAGCTCCACGTACTTCGAGGTCAAATAGATCTGGTCTGTGGGCTTCTAGTTGGAGTAATTTTGGGAGTTTTTGGGGTTTTGTAAGCTTTAGTTGAATCCCTAAATCGTTTGTTTTCAGCCAACCTATATTATGAGTTTGGAGCCAGTAATTGATTGTACTTATATCTTCATAGATTGTCTGCCGGCTTACAGTAAATTTATTGGCAAGGTCAATAATGCCGCTTTGGTCTGAATATCTAACTTCTTCTAATAGATTTCTCTGGCGCACGCTTAAATTCATTGACGTTTCTCCTTCCAAGGTAACTATATAATAATTATTGGCTTTTGAATATAGCAAGTCTGTTGACACGAACGTCAACAGACTTGCCATGTGTCCATTCTACTTGCTATAGCCAACTTTTGCAAGCTTACTTTTTTTCACGTAAATCCTATATTTTACTTATTTATTGTGATATAATAAACAAAAGAAAGCGCTTTGTATTGGGCGTGGAGCTAGAGGAGAAACGATGATGCAAACGATTGAAAAATTAATTCACGGTATCAAGCTATCGGCAACAGAGAGGCAAGTATTTCAATATATTATTGATAACCATCAGGAAATGTTGCAATTAGGCGTACGAGGAATTGCCCAGAAAAACTATACTTCCACATCAACAGTAATGCGCCTAACTAAAAAGCTAGGCTACACTGGCTTTATTGATATGCATTACAAGGTTTCTTCACTCCTTGAGGATACAAAACATAAATTAACCCAGGCTGAATTTAATACCGCTTTTTTGCCATCTTTCTTCGAAAAAGATCAGCAGGAGCATAAGATACGGCGCGTGGCACAAGAAATTTATCAGGAATCCTCACAGTATTTTTTTATTTATGCGACGGGGTTTTCGGGTATCATTGGTGAGTATATTTATAAGAAATTATTAGTTTTAGGTAAGAAAGCGTTATTTGCAACTGGGTCTGATTCAGTGGGTGTCCTTGATAATAATCTGGAGAATATTAGCGTGTTTTTAACGGTATCAAAGTCAGGGGAGACCAAACAAGTTATTTCTAAGGCTATTACGGCAAAAGAGAGCGGTCTATTTGTTGTTTCATTTACAAGTAGTTCGACCAACACATTAGCAAAAAGTGCCGATATTAATTTTGTCTTAGCCGATTTATATCCCTTCGATGATCGAAATATGTTGCCTAATCCTTTTTTTTCAAATGTTATTATGATGTTTGAGAAAATTATTTATGCTTATCATGCTGAAATTGTAAAGTAATCGCCCGCTAAAATAGTAACATGTAACGGACTGTGGTTACATGTTTTTTAATTGAGCGTTGCTCTATTCAAGCGGAAAATATCGTGCTATACTAACTTTGAGATATCTTATAACAATTAATCATCGAAAAAGTGAGCCGCTTTTTTTTCCGGTAATTACAAGGTGGCTCTAGAAGGAGTAAAGAAAATGAAAGCTAAACTTATGGATATGTTACAAAACTTTTCAAAAGCAATGTTTACACCCGTGTTGATTTTACCAATTGCGGGGATTTTAATTGCCTTTGGGAATTTATTTACGAATGCTAAATTAATCGCATTCTTACCATTTTTAAATAACCCCATTACAAAAGGGTTTGGTCAGATTTTATCCGGATCGCTTGTTACTATTCTTGTCAATCTAGGTATCATTTTTTGCGTTGGTCTGGCAATTGGCATGGCCAAAAAGAAGAAAGCGGAAGCTGGTTTTACAGCAATGTTGACGTTTCTTGTTTTTATTAATGCCATGAATAAATTTATGGGTGCCTTGGATCATTTGGTGAAAAGTGATGCCCTTAGAGGGTCTGGTCAAACGTTGGTATTAGGCGTGCAAATTCTTGATATGGGCGTTTTTCTCGGAATCTTTTTGGGTGTAATCGTCGCATTGATTCATAATCGCTTTATTGATACGGAATTTAATAGTTCACTACAAATTTATGGCGGTGCACGATTTGTATTCATCGTCCTAATTCCGATTACCGTCCTATTGGCTGTTCTTTTAACCTATATTTGGCCCTTTGTCCAATTGGGAATTGAGGGGCTAGGAAATTTCATCCAGCAAAGTGGCAACTTTGGAATTTTCATGTATGGTGCATTAGAGCGCTTGCTAATTCCAACAGGCTTACATCATTTAGTCTACACGCCCTTCCTCTACACTTCCTTAGGTGGAAGCGCAACTGTTGGGGGGCAAGTATTTGAAGGGGCGCGAAATATTTATCTTGCTGAGATGGTCGACCCCACTGTTAAAGTTTTATCAGCAAGTGTTATTTGGGACGCGCGCGGTATTTCCAAGATGTTTGGCTTAATTGGTGCCTGCTTTGCAATTTATAGACAGGCCAAACCAGAAAACAAGAAACTGGCGAAGGCCATTCTAATTCCCGCCGCAATTACCTCAATGATTGCTGGGGTCACTGAGCCGATTGAATTTTCCTTCATGTTTGTAGCACCGCTTCTTTTTGTTGTTCATTCAATATTGAGCGGTCTAAGCATGGTTGTTTTAAATATGTTAAGCGTTAGAGCAATTGGTCCCAATGGTTTTATTGATTTTGCTTTATTCAATATTCCTTTGGGAATTGAGAAAACGGGCTGGCCGCTGTATATCCTTGTTGGCCTTATCTTCTTTGCGCTTTATTATTTTGTTTTTAGTTTTCTAATTTCAAAATTAAAATTGCGCACACTGGGTCGTGAAGCCGATCCCACAGCAATGAAATTACACAACAAAGCCGACTATCAAGAAAAAAAAACAAACAGCAATTCTCACATAAATGTCCACGCAATTATTACTGGACTTGGTGGAGCCAAAAACATTTTAACCGTGACAAATTGCTTCACAAGATTACGCGTAGCATTGATAAATACCGACTTAGTCGATGAAACAATGCTTAAAACTGATACTGGTGCATCCGGTGTGGTCATCAAGGGTAAAAATGTCCAAGTAATTTATGGTTTACATGTAACCAAAGTACGAACAGCTGTTGAGCAAGCCTTAGGCATTGTTGCTGAGGACGAATAGAAAAAGAAAGTAGGTATAATAACTATGAAGAAAAACGCGATCGTAATTGCAGGTGGGGGTAGTACCTACACGCCTGGAATTATTATGATGCTTTTAGCTAACAAAGAGCGCTTCCCTTTAAAAATGATAAAATTATATGATAATGATGAGCAACGTCAAAAAATATTAGGCGAAGCACTCGCACTACTGCTTGCTAAACAGGCACCTGAAATTGAGTTCTTATACACAACTGACCCCAAAATTGCCTTCACGGATATTGATTTTTGTATGGCCCATATTCGAACGGGCAAATATAAAATGCGCGAATTGGACGAGAAAATTCCCTTAAAATACGGTGTTGTCGGTCAAGAAACCTGTGGTCCTGGTGGGATTGCGTACGGCTTAAGAAGTATTGGTGATATGATGACGCTAATTGATTACATGGAACGTTATTCGCCCAATTGTTGGATGTTAAATTACTCAAATCCGGCTTCCATCATTGCCGAAGCATGCCGAAGACTAAAACCAAAGGCAAAAGTGCTCAACATCTGCGATATGCCCGTTGGCACATTACGGCGAATGGCACAAATTGCTCAGACAACGCCTGATAAATTAACAGTTCGTTACTTTGGTCTAAATCATTTTGGCTGGTGGACAAGCATTAAAAATGAAAAGGGGTTTGAATTATTACCCCAAATAAGCGATTACGTCACTAAAAATGGTTACCTCACACAAATTGAAGTTGATTTACAGCACATGGATGCTAGTTGGCAGCAAACACATCGCAAAGCAAAAGATTTAATGATTGCCAATCCCCTGCTACTTCCCAATACCTATTTGAAATACTATTTCTATCCCGATTATGTTGTCGAAAATTCCAATAAAGACTACACCCGTGCAAACGAAGTGATAGCCGGCCGCGAACAAAAAGTTTTTGCCCTAGCAAAAGACATTATTAGTGGTAACCAAGAGCAAAAGCAAACATTTCATATTGATGCCCACGCATCATTTATTGTTGACCTCGCTTGCTCTATTGCATATAATCAAAAAAAAAGGATGATCCTTATTGTTGAAAATAATGGCGCAATTAGCAATTTTCCCGCCGATGCAATGGTTGAGGTACCCTGTTTAGTTGGTCTAGATGGACCAGAAGCACTATGTCAAGGTGAAATCCCAATGTTTGAACAAGCACTAATGCATCAGCAAGTTTCCGTTGAAAAGCTAGTTGTTGAAGGCTGGATAACAGGTAGTTACCAAACCGTATTACAAGCGCTTATTCTTTCAAGGACAGTTCCTAGTGTTCGTGTTGCAAAGCTCATTTTGGATGAGTTAATTGAAGCAAATTCGGCATATTGGCCACGACTAAAGTAGTAAATATGAGATTAAAAGTGAGAAAGGAACATAAATATGAGTAACCTAATCAGTCAACAAACACGAAAAATAGCTCCTGAAATGGATTCACTGCGAATTGGTGCAGGATGGACAATAGCAGAATTATCATTACCGCAGATATTTATCTCAAGTACCTACGGCGATAGTCATCCTGGTAGCGCCCATCTCCTCCCCTTCGTCGAAGCAATTTCACAAGAACTAAGCGCTTTAAATTGCAAGCCAGCAAAATATTTTACAACCGATATGTGTGATGGCCAGGCACAAGGTCATGATGGCATGAACTACTCACTAGTTTCACGGGAGTACATTGCTGGTCTAATTGAAATTCAAGCTAGCGCAACACCATTTGATGCTCATGTTTTTGTGGGCAGCTGCGACAAGGGAATCCCCGCACAATTACAAGCAATCGCGCGATTAAATAAACCCGCTATTATGCTAGCAGGTGGCGTAATGGCGGCTGGACCCAATAAACTAACATTAGAGCAAATCGGTAAATACAGTGCACAGCGCCAAAGAAATGAAATCACAGAGGCCAAGTTCACTTATTATCGTCATAACGCCTGCCCCACTTGTGGTGCCTGTTCTTTTATGGGAACAGCAGCAACAATGCAAGTTCTGGGGGAAGTTTTAGGCTTAGCATTACCAGGAAGCTCTGTTTTACCGGCAAACTCCGCAGAACTACAAACATATACGAAAAAAGTCGCAGCAGCAGTTCCAAACCTGATTGATAAAGACATCACACCTGCCAAGATTTTAACTAAAAAGGCCTTTGAAAATGCAATTATGGTCCATTGCGCAATCTCTGGCTCAACAAATGCCTTACTCCACTTAGCAACAATTGCTCATGAAATCGGTGTCGAACTAGACATGGCCGACTTTGATCGGCTCAATCGCGAAATTCCCTGCCTAGTAAATGTCCGCCCCACTGGCGAACATCCAGCAGAATACTATCATTATGCGGGTGGAACACCGATGGTAATGTATCACTTAAAAGATAAACTTCATCTAGATGCCTTAACCGTTACTGGCAAAACACTTGGTGAAAATCTACAAGATTTAGAAACAAATGGCTATTTTACCGCGGTTAAAAAGACACTAGAAAAATTGCGTTTTGCTAGTGATGATATTATAAAAACGCGACAACAGCCCTTATATCAGCATGGAGCGATTGCTATTTTAACAGGAAACATTGCCCCAGAAGGTGCTGTAGTCAAGCACTCTGCTATGGCTGAATCGATGAAAGAAGTTCAGTTATTTGCCCGTGTTTTCGACTGTGAAGAAGATGCTCTTGCTGCCGTTATTGGTGGACGAATTAATCAAGGCGAGGCCATTTTCATTAGATATGAAGGACCTAGAGGCTCAGGAATGCCCGAAATGTTCTATACAACCGAAGCTTTAGCAAGTGATCAAAAGCTTGCAAAAAGTGTTGCCCTGATAACTGATGGCCGCTTCTCTGGAGCATCTAGAGGCCCAGTAATTGGTCATGTCTCACCGGAGGCAGCAATGGGTGGACCGATTGGTTTAATTGAAGATGGCGACATCATTGAAATAAGTGTTGCAAGAAGATCCCTTATGCTTATTGGTGAAAAGCGTCAGCAAAAGACCGCCAAGATAATGAATACGATTCTAGCCAACCGAAAATCACATCATAAAGTAAAGCCAAAAACAGGTAAAAATGGCGTGTTATCACTTTATACAAAACTTGCCGTCTCCGCGATGAAAGGCGGGTATATGGAGTAGGCGCGATCCCCATAATCATCCATAAAAAAAAGAGCAGTTTATCCAATCTAAGCCTTTTTTCAGCGGCTTACTAGGATGGCTTCTCTTTTTTTATTCCGCATTTTCATTAATACGAGTGTTTGCATACTATGATTGATCCTTATTTTTTTGCTTTCTTTCTTTATAAACAAGATAGAGAAAAACGATTACCACGCCTGCTATCTTTTCCAATGGTGACGTTAATATTTCTACAGTTCCCAGTAAATATACAGCAATTATCAATCCTGCTAGCTGTAATAATAGACATAAATACCTTAGATTATGATTAATTAGTTCGCCGGTGTATTCTGCTTTTTGAATTTCAGCCGTTGGAATTAAATTTCTTAGCTCCATTTGCATAATTTCTAACGTTATTTTTCTGGGGGAAAAGCTTTTGATTTCATCATAAATGCTTATTTTTTCTTCACTTATAAAATAAATACAGGGGCTTTTACTTTTGCATGTGTATTGACAATTCTTAAGGCTAAAAGTATCCTTTAGTATCTGTAATTTGGATTTATTCGAGGCTAGTAGATATGGCGAATTTAGGGTGAGGACGTATTTTTTGGCGTTTTCTGATTTATCGGGCAAAATAACAAAACTTTTTTTCATCATCAGCTTTTCTTCCTTTTCATTATAAAATTTTCGGACTTCTTGGGAATGATGGCAGATTTTTAAAATTACACTGGAGGATGACCTTTAAGGCGTAAAATATGTGCCAGACAAAAGCACGATTGAGCCGCAAATATGCTGATGATATTGATACAATAGCCAATATTAATGAATTCAGTGACGTGTCACCGTATCCTATAGCTAGTAGAAAATAAAACACATAAATTTCATTTTTTTTGCACTGCTGTGGTCAAGTATGTTTTCCTAGAAGATT
This sequence comes from Culicoidibacterales bacterium, assembly GCA_051652245.1. Taxonomy (GTDB): domain Bacteria; phylum Bacillota_I; class Bacilli_A; order Culicoidibacterales; family Culicoidibacteraceae; genus BHER01. Next base: position 12,723 of record JBOFTV010000085.1, read on the forward strand.
CTCATTTTTCCACAATGCAAATACAGTGAACTAATGAATATAAGGGGAAAAGATATTGGTTTATTTCCCATATAATATAATGCAAGAGGAAGTATACCGGTAACACAAACATTAAATACCATATATGTACAAATCGTTTTCATGTGCATCCTTTTTTGTAGAACATCCTTATAGCTTTTAATTATATGAGTTATATATACATGTGTTGCAATCGTAGCTACTACAAGATAAAACCATTCACTACTAATTGCTATTAAAAACAGACATATCGTCATTAAAACGTGTAAATTCAAAGCCTCTCTATTTCTTCTACTATTTTTTTCTAGAGTCAAACTTTTGTCCGAGATAATCTTATCGCACGTGAGCTTATTGAAAATCTATCTGATTTATTTTTTATTTTTCTTATACCATTCTTGAAAAAAAATAACTGTACAAAGAAAGATATACAATATACAGCTCTCAATCAACTCATTTAGCGAGGCTCCTAGAATAAATTTTATTAGCAAAGTAATTGTTCCGGCAGTAAACATGAAAATTATATTTCTAGTATTCTTTTTTAAGAAAGTAGCAATTCCTTTTTTCAACCTATTTCCTTCTTTCTTTTAGACTGATTTTGTGTGACTTTTCGACAACTCACAAACCACAATGTAATAAGCAGCAGATCAATTAAGATACTCCAAGGTAACACAAGCCAAGATAATAATAAAATCACGACAACATTCTGTAGTTTATATAACAGGTACTCTCCACGTAGAAATGCCTTATGCTCTGAAAAGATATACAGCACCTCTTTTTTTAACGCATGCATATCAAAACATAAACACTTTATAAGATAATAACAAAGCAACCCTGTTTTCAATGCAATCATAGCACCCAAACTAATTTCCTGCCCGATATACATTGTATAACACAAATTAAGATAAATTAAACCCTTAAACAATTTTTTTAACACACTCTTTTTCTTTGTTACTGGTTGATAGTAGCAACGCCAAATATTCTTTCTCATAAAATATTATCCTCATGTTTAAGCTTTTCAAGTAGCATGTTTTTAAATGGCTCATATGTATCGTAACGCTTCTGGCACTGCTTCACCGTTTGATTTGCAATAATTAGGAGGTTTTCTCTTAGCTCAAAAGCAGCATCTGGTTCTTGCGTCGAAATAACAATTGTTTTTCCCTGCTTTGCAATTTCCTTAAGTCGTGAGATATAAATTTCTTTGTTAACCATATCCAGTGTTGCCAGCGGTTCATCAATTAAAATAATTTCTTGCCTCGATGTCATTACAATATTTAGCATGACCTGCTTTACCATTCCTGTGGAATATTCACCTAGAACTTTATTCCGGCCAATATAATCTTTTTCCTGTACGGATTGCTTTGTTTTATTTGTTCGGGCAACTAGCTCGTACAGCTGGTTTTCACTCAAATATGGTGTGATTTCATATTGGACGGGTAAGTATAGTATTTCTGCGTTACTTTCATTAATAATATCACCCTCTTGTGGCTTTAGCTCACCTTGTAGCAGTCGAAATAATGTTGATTTCCCTACCCCATTGCTCCCAACAAGACAGTATATCTTCCCTTTTTCTAAAGAAAATGTCGTTGCTTCTATTAGGGGATCGTCAAATTTAAAAGAAAGATTATTTATTTTCAGCATACTGGTTCCTCCTAATTTTATCTATTAGCACACAGTGTAAAACAACAGCTATACTTGTAAAAAAATGAAAAATGAAAAAATTCAACATAATTGTTGATTGTGCAAAAGTAAATGCAAGATAGAACCCACTCATTACTGTAAGATACATAATTATCATTTTTAGCTCCCAAGTGATTTTAGTAAAGTTTACTAGTAGCAGATCAAATAAAATAGCTGCCATTATTACCGCAGATAGCGCAAAATATGACGTAATAACAAATGGAAAATATCTATAATCAGCTACAAGCACCGCTATTCCAACAGAGAAAAATATTACTAGCTTTAAAAAGCAAACATATTGCAGAACACTATAATAGGCGTAACGAAAATCTTGTAAAAAATAACTACTGTTTTTATCAAAAAGCTTCCCCCATAGCGGGCGTGTTCCAACTAAAATGCCGATTGATATGATGCCGATTTGCGCTATCAAACCGCTATTTAATGTAAGATAGTCTATAACTCTGTTTACTATGGAAATATCCTGTTTGGTGATCGCGTTGATTGTTATCTGTAAATTTAATGAATCAATGTAAACTGAGTACGTAAAAAAAACGCCTGCAATGATCCCCATACATAACATTAATGTAGCTATTATTAAGTGATGTTTTTTATTTTTTATTTTATAGTAAACATACATGGAATTATCCTCCTTTAAAATAAGAGGGGGGGCTTCCCCTCAGTCTTATGTGTTTAACCAAAAAGTATACCTATTTTCATGATTATTCTTATTCAAAACGTTTGCTTAAAATCAAATATGCTGATGATATTGATGCAATAACCAACATTAAATAATTCAGTGATGTGCCATCACTACCTTTCATAAAAAATTCGTATCCTATAGATAGTAGAAAATATAATATTTGTCCTCGAAAAATAAAATCCGCAAATTTCCTGAATTTTTTTTTCATTTCACACACCCCCTTTCTAATTACAATAAGTAAAAAAGTAACTTTGGAACAATGCTAAGACCCTTATTCCATAAATATTAATTCCTTTAATTTCATCTTTTACAATTTTATTATATACCTCACGATTATTATTGTCAATGTTTGTTTGTTTTACCCTAATTCACAAAGTGATGCTGCTAAAAAGAAAGAGCCCCATGTGAAATTGAGACCACTAAAAAAGTGAGCCCTTAGCAATAGAGGTTGCTAAAAAAGGCTCAGATTGGGAATAAATTCGAAGATGCGTATTTTTCAGTGACCTCGTTGAAATTATTCCACCACAACAACTCATTACTCACGCTAAAAGCTGGTGTACAACAGCTGAAAAACAATAAAAAATGTCATTAGCCCTTTTAAAATAAGGGATAATGACATTTTATTTATTTTTAACTGATAAACTCATTTTTTGTATTTACAAGCTCTAACCCTTGTCCCACTACTTTTCTTGCTCCCAAAGTGCCACTTCAACATCTCTAGCTGTAAGTAAACCATTCACCAAATAAATCTGGCTCCCTTCCTCGCAAGCTTTACTCGCAATCGCTTTAATTTCGGCAATACTTACCTCCCGCCCCAGAATTTGCTCTAAATTTGTTGGTAAGTTTAGCTCTTGATACCACGGAAGAAGTTTTTCTATCTCTTCTGGTCGCTTTTCTAACCGTAGTTGGACCAAAATTCCATAAGCTACTTTTAAGCCGTGTAACATTTTGTGACTATCTGCAATGAGTGTGAGGGCATCATGAATCGCATGTGCCCCTGATGTCCGCGCCGTTTCATCACCAAATCCGCCCACTAAACCCGATAGAAAGACATTTGTTTCACAGACTTCAATAAACGCTGCTGAACAATTTTGTGCTTCCATATCACATATTGCCTGCTTTGCCTGCGTTAATAAGATTTCTTGGCATTGCTTAGCACTACTGTGCGCAAGTTTAAGACTTAAACTCGGATTAGGAATTTGCCTTAGGCTAACATCTGCTTCATACCATTTTGCCAGTGTATCAGCAATTCCAGCAACAAAGTATGCTTTCGGACTTTGACTAATAATTTGCGGATCGAGTAAGACCAAATCCGTTTGCTTATTAAAAATTTCATAGCTAATCATTTGCCCATTTTGATCGTAGATGACCGAAAGGGGCGTAACAGCTGCACATGTTGCTACAAGCGTTGGGAGAATAATAATGGGGATTTGGAGTCGATTGGCAACCATCTTCCCTAAATCAGCAATTTTTCCACCTCCAACAACCACTAGGCAATCACAAGCAAACCCGCTAAAAGCCTGCTCAACCCGCTCCACCTCAGCCATTGTACAACTTTGATTATAGGTAAAAAAAACCGCCCCCGCAATTTTAGGCACATATGCCTCCACAGCAGCCCAAGACTTCTCCCCCTTTAGGATGAAAATCTTACGATACCCTTTTTGCCCGATGTATTCTTCGAGATAGTCCCAACATCCTAACGCACATTTATAGACTTGTGGTCCAATTCTGACACTCATTGTTTGTTCCATTATTTGACGACCTACTTTCTTTTATTTGGTGGTGGGGAGTTTTTTTAAAGAATAATTGTGAATATTTTGTGTAGTGAGCTTCTTATATTATATATCAGTTTTATTGATTATGTCCAGTTTATTATCACAAGTACAAAAAGTACAGGATTTTTTTTCCTTGTATGATATACTATAACTAGAAAAAAAAGAGAGGACTGTTTAATTATGGAAAATAGAATTAAAGCATTGAGCCAAAAATATTTAGCAGATGTTCAAGCTATCCGGCGGACGCTTCATGCTAATCCGGAAATTGGAGGGGAGGAGTTTGCAACCGCAAAGCTTATTAGTGATACTCTTACCTCGCTTAACATTGAGTGGTTTAGTTTAGCTGATACGGGCGTTGTGGGTCTAATTAAGGGCGATAAACCTGGGAAAACGGTTCTTCTTCGGGCCGATATGGATGCTTTACCGATTTTAGAAGATGTTGATGTTCCCTATGCTTCAAAAATTGCGGGGATGATGCACGCCTGTGGGCATGATGGGCATACTGCTGGTCTTCTTGGAGCTGCTATGATTTTAACTGAATTGAAAGCCAATATTTGTGGGCAAATTAAATTAATGTTTCAACCCGCTGAGGAGAATATTGGGGGGGCAGAGCGGATGATTGCAGCCGGACTTTTAGAAAATCCTCATGTTGATGCTGCCTTTGGTATTCATCTTTGGGGAGGCTTAGCGCAGGGGCGTGTAGAAGTTAAGCCGGGGGCGATGATGGCCTCACCTGATTCTTTTCACTTGAAAATAATTGGTAAGGGGGGCCACGCTGCGATGCCGCATTTGACAATTGACCCTATTAATATTACGATGCAAATTATCAATGCGGCCCAAAATATTATTTCGCGCCGCATTGATCCGGTTAAACCGGCAGTTATTTCTTTTTGTAGTATCCATGCAGGACATGCAACAAATGTTATTCCCCAGGAATTATCTCTATCGGGAACAATTAGAACGCTTCATCCCGAAAACAGAACGCTTATTGCCAAATTGTTTAATGACTTAATTGCTTCAATTTGTCAGACAAATGGCGCAACCTATGATTTAGATTATCATGTTGGTTATCCAGCTGTGATTAATGATGTTGCGATGACAAATTTAGCGCAAACAGCAATTGCTAAAATTGTTGGCGCGCCTAATGTTTCTCTATTGGAGTATCCCAGTATGGGGGGCGAAGATTTTGCCTATTTGGGGCAGCATGTCCCCGCATCCTTTTATTTAGTTGGTATAGCCCCAGAAAATCAACCAAACCCTATCCACCACCATCCCCAATTTGCTTGGAATGATGAGGTTTTAGAAATATCGGCAGCAACGCTTGCCCAAATAGCAATCGACTATCTCAACCAATAATACGTTAAGGGTAAATAAATATTAAGCAATTGCGCTTGTTAAGGATTGATTTCTGTGTTGAACGGGAGTCAGTCTTTTTAATTTTGTTTAATATCACTTTAATCATACATCCTTGTTACGTGCTTTAGCATGTCCTTTTGCTTCCACAAAGTTATCATAAACCAAAAAAGAGCAACCACAGCTCTTTTTGCTCTTCACCCCTATTTATACCACTGTTTCCTGTTAGCTACTAGGATTATTCCCACTATTAATACTGTTCCACTAGCTGTTATTAACACGGGTATTTGTTGTCCTGTTTTGGGTAGTGTTATTGTACTTGCTGGTGGTGTCTGCGGTTGTCCAATTTGTTCAATTGTGGGATCAGTTCCAAGGGTTAGATTTTCTTTGTAGGCATGTGTTATTGTTCCTTGCTTTTTGATTTGTTCGACAATTTTTTCCCTTAGGGGGATGCCCGTGTTGTTAACGTCAATTGCCCCACTAAAATCATACATGTCCCCCCCATCAAAGATGAAATCTAGGGTTGTTACGCTGTAATATGTCTCCATGTCAATTTTTGTCCCATCTAGTAGACGCATCGATGTAATTTCTACGCCATTTGTCAGATATGTCTGTGCATTTTGAGCAAGACTTACGCTCCCATCACTATACCAAACATTGATACCATAAAATTGCCCCGGTCTAAAACTTTGAGGTTTAATGCCATGTTCAATAATTCGTTTTAAATCTGATCCTTTTAGTTTTAATGTGACAACGGTATTATCAAATGGGAAAATTGTATACATATTTCCCATCGTTATGTTCCCCGCCTCAAGTCCAGCACGAATCGCTCCTCCATTGATGACAGAAATGTCTGTTTTACCAATTTTTGTCATCATTTCAGCTGTCATTTGTCCCATTTCTGTGACTGGTCGATCATGTTCATGTGGATAGGCCATTGCTGCTGTTCCAATAACTTCGCCTAATATTGGTTCTAGTTCTGTGAGATATTTAGCTAAAATCTTATCCGTTGCCTCATCTTTTGGTAATGTTTCCACACGCTTGTAGAGTTCATCAACCCCTGGAATTAACGCAAGTTGTGTCCCCGTGTTGTCATAGATAACTTTCATGCTGGCTAAAGCACGACCATTATACATTCCTTGGACAACAGGCACGCCATTAGAAATCCCATTGACTAGCTGATGGGAATGCCCTGAGAAAATTCCATCTAATCCCGGAACCTTTGCCGCTAGTTGGGCAACCTCTCCTGTGATGTTGCCATTTTGATCCATTGCTGAACTAATATGCGTTAAAGCGATAACGGTATCAACACCTTGTTCTTCTCTCAGATATTTTTCCCACTTTGCAGCTGTTGTACTAACGTCTAAAAAGCTGATGTCTTTGACATTTTCGGCAACTGTTTGATAGGCTGTTGTTGGCGTAATTAGGCCGATTAACCCGATTTTTCGGCCATTTTTTTCAATTATTGCGTAAGGTTTGGCCCAGTCTGGAGCTGTTGTTGGGTCGGCTTTATTAACAATATTGGCACTAAGAAATTTAAAGCCACTTTTCTGCTCAAATTTTGGAATCTCACTAATGCCCCAGTCAAATTCATGGTTTCCAATCGCTGAGTATTCCATTCCTAGTTCTTTAAAGACCTCTGCCATGATGTCCCCTTTTGATAAGTTAGAGAGTGCGCTTCCTTGGAAAAGGTCACCTGCTCCTAGAAAAACAGTATGCGGATTTAGGCCTTTTAACCGCTTAACTTCTGCTGCAAATTTTGAAACGCCAATATTTTTTCCCGCTTCTTGGGCTGCACCATGAATGTCATTGACACTTAGTAAGTCAATAACTGTTGCACTGTTTTGAATATCTTGGAGGCGTAGTGACCGAATATTGGGCGTTCGCCCATCACTAGAAAGCGGAATTGCTAAGTCGCCCTTATTAACAAGAGTCCTGGCAACTTCATGTAATTGGTTATTCCAGCTATATCCTGTTAGTTTCCAGTTGTTATCTACTGTTGCTTCAATTGTTTGATTAGGGGCGTTTTGAACATAAAGACCTACCATATCACGAATTGCTGCCACACTATCATTGGTTGAGTCATACACCACTTCATAGTTTGTCCCAAATAGACCATTCATTAAATGCGTGTTTGCGCGATAATTATTGACACTTAAGTAGATGACATCCGTATCAGCTACAGGCATTTTTGTGTCACTGTAGACAATATTTTTCATCCTTTGACCCACTGGCTCTGAGATATCAAGCGTATAATTGACACCACCAAACATGTCATAATTGTAGATTCTTACCTCGGGGTTAAATGATACTGTTAAATCACCCGGGGTAAATTGATTAAAGTATTTTGCGGACCATTCCATATACTGTTTTAATTGGGCCCCATTGACTTTTAAGCTCATCAGCGTATTATCAAATTTATAAACATTTGCGGCATCCGCTTTCTTAAATTCCCCCGGTTGAACATTGGCAGTAGGCGTAAATAATGCCGCCCCACCTACCTGATGAGCATCAGCTGGGATGTCAACATTTGCTGCAACTTGCTCCATTTGAACTTTTAATATCAGGTCAATTAGCGGTGTATCTTCAATTTGTGCTTGCGTGATACCATTAATTTCTGCTTCTGGCACCAAAGGCCCGCCTACAAGATTGCCAATTACTGTTTGACTTTCTGTTATTGCACGCTGATGATAGGGCTGCAAAACTGTTGCAACTTCCGGGTCAATCTCAAAATCGGCTGTTTTAATATTTGTAGCCTGCACATCTGTTGCTTTATCAGCAATTTGATAGCCCGTTGCTGTTGGTGTAACATTAAATGTTAGTTTTGAAACATATTCACCATAACGACCGGGCTCAACAATTGGCACGCCGTTAACCACCGTATTAATTAATGAATGCTCATGCCCGCAGACAATTGCATCAATTCCACTAACATTTTGGGCAATTTTAGCAGCCGAATCAGTCAAACCCTCGTACTCGCCTCCAAGACTTGCATGAAAGCTTACAACAACAATATCAGCCTCATTATTTGCTCTAATTTTAGCTGTTGCGGCCGCAACTTCAACTTCGGGATCGGTGACTGTATAACCCGCTAAATTTGCTGCATCCCATTTTGTAATATTGGGAGTAACAACGCCAATAATAGCAACTCTTACGCCATCACGATTAATAATCGTATACGGTTTTGCCCCCTCTAAGCGATTAGCATCCATCACTGCACCTTTATAAACATTTGCCAACAAAAATGTTCCCTTAAAAGTCGAAACAGCTTTTTCTAATAAGGGAATTCCATAGTTAAACTCATGGTTTCCAGCAGTCCAAGTATCATAGCCTGCTGCATTCATTCCCGCAATCATCGGCAGCACATCATCTGTTAAAAATAATGCTGAACCATTATCTTGAATTGTATCACCATTATCAATGACAATTGTATTTTTATTTAGGGTTTTCTGTTGTTTGATAACTGATGCAACTTTTGCTAAACTCCCCTGGGGATAAGCCTGATTTGTTGCATATTGATGGGGGTAGAAATGATTATGCATATCTGATGTTGCAAGTAGTGCGATTTCCTTTTTTTCATTGGCAATTATCCCCATTGAACTGGGTAAAATAATGGCGATTAGAACCAATACGCTCAAAATTACCCTAACGATTTTCTTCATACTATTACCTCATTTTCACAAATTCGCAAGCTCCTTAAACACCGCAAAGAGGTCACGTAATTATAGTATATCATCTTTTATTTAAATGTCACTACCCCTATCGTATTTTATGATTTAATTTTGTCTTTTAGATTATTTCGTGATGACTTCTTTTTGTGAGGGTCAATTCTTTTTTCAAATTTAGGGCAAAAAAAAACAACAGCTGAAGAAAGTGCTTCAGCTGTTATTTGCTTTTATGTTGCTACTTTTTGAGGCCAATTATGATTAAATCACAATAATCAGCTACAAGTTTTTCTTGCTCTTCTACGGTTGTTATCCCTTTGTTTAAAATTGCTGACACGACACCAATCATTGTAATAATAATTAGTTCTGGCGTTGTTTCATTTATCGTTGTAAACTCGCCCGCTTCTTGTCCATGTCTAATAAAGCGGCTTACTTGACGTAATGCCTCGCCTTTATCCGAGACAAACATGTTGTAGTCTGATTGTAATAACGCTCGGAATAATTCGCTTTGTTTTAAAATTGCTGAGACAAATGTCGATACCAGTATCTTAAATTGTTCATCAAAACCAAGTTTGTGGTTTGACTCAACTGTTGGTACCACTTCTCTCATTACCTCTTCATAAATGTTAACAAAGACATTGTGTAGAATCTCTTCTCTGTTTTCATAATAATTATAGATTAATGTTGGTGAGTATTCAATTTTCTTAGCTATTTTTCTTATTGACAGATTTCCATAACCTTCTTCTAGCATTATTTCTACTGCTGCATCATAAATTGATTGCTTTATTCTTGCCTTTTCTCTTAGTCTTCTTTCGCTTATTGCCATGATTCATTCTCCTTTTCATACATAACAAGTTTTTTTTGTTTTATACTGTTATAATTATACGTTGTATTGTGAAATTGTCAAGTGACACGATTTCATGTGCATTTTTATGCACATTGGTAAGATAACGCTTACGGATTAGAAAAACCCTTTAAGTAAAAGGGTTTTTCACGATTCTGAAATGCTTCATTTCGAAAAAATTATTTTTTGCTTAATTTTAATTTTTTTATCAACAGTAAAATTACTGAACTAATCACGATAATTGTTGCACTTAAAATTGTTTCTATAATTCTTTCTCCTGTGGTTGGTAACTCCTTACCATTTTGTGGTGCCGTGGTTTCTGCCGCTGGTTTTGTTGCTTCTCCTTGAGGTTTTGTCGTTTCTTCAGGTGTTTGTTCATTTTTATAAAGACCTAGGTCAAGTGTGTATTTCCATGGATCGCCTGCAGTTAACTCAATAATATCGGAGATTGCTGTTTGTGGGTTTACATTACTATCTAATTTATCATCCGTCCCACTATTTTTTTGTGTGATATTATACCCTGTAGGAATTTTAAATTTAACTTTATATTTCCCGGGTCTTTTGACTTGGATACGATATATTCCATTTTCTTTTTCATATGATTTTCCTACTGGTTTAGCAAAATTCTCTTTATTGATTGAGACATCCTGAATTTGTGCCCCCAGATCATTGTTTATTGGATTGTCATTTTCATCAAATAAAGTAACTTCAACACCATTTATTCCCTTTTCACCTTCATCTTGGATGCCATTTTTATTCGTATCTTCCCAGACACGATTTCCAAACTCAAAGCATCTATTTATTTCAAGGTGAAGGGCATTTAAGATATGTGTCCCTAGGTGATCCCCGGTAATTGTAACTTCACGCACGGGAATTTCTTTTCCGAGTTGCTCAAAATAATTTTGGGGGTAGCCGGTTATTTCATATTGATAGCGTCCTTTGGGAATGGTACCAAAACTAATATTCCCAGCATCATCCGATTCCGCAAAAAATTCTGGATTATCCTTGTTTATTGCTAGGCTGTTAACCTCATTTTGTTCTTCGATTCGTGTCAGTTTAACTTTTAGGCCTTTTACTGGTTTTAGGCCTGCAATTCCCTCTGCTACACAGTAGAGTCCAACATTCCCAACGGTTCTTATTATCTGGATTAAGCCACCATCCGCTGTTAGGTTTTCTTCGCCTGGAGCTAATGTGTAACATTGCGTTCCATTTGTGTCATCAAAATCATTATCATTTTCGCTATTGGTACCCGCTTGTCGTACTGTCCAGCCATATCCAGCAGGCTTTTCAATTGTAATACAATATTTACCTGGGATTAAGTTTTCAAATAAGTAGCGCCCTCTGATATTTGTTGTCACTTCTATGCTATTATTCTGTTCGTCTGTTAGTGTTACTTTGACATTAGCAATTCCAAGCTCATTGCTGTCTTGAATCCCGTTGTTATTAGTGTCCAGCCAAACATAATTACCAATTGAAGCATGTCTTATGAGTAGGCCTGCATCGATTGTTAATTTATGTTCTTGGACATCAACTGCAATAATTTCTGTGAAGCCGTCTTGATCAACGTCACTGTCAACGTTATCCAAATTTTCAGCTGTTCCTTTTTGTGTGAATGCTTTAAATTCTGGTGGGAGGATAAATTTCAACTTGTATCTTGTTTCACCATGAAGGTTCACAAAGCTGTAGTAGCCAAATTCATCCGTTGTTGTTTCATTTTTACCCTTACCATCGGCAATTGGATTTCCAAGCTCATCAAAGAGCATTACTCTTACACCTAAAACACCACGTTCTCCTAAATCCTGCAGTCCATTTTCATTTGTGTCTGCGAAAACGAAGTCACCAAGCATACTTTCTGGGCGGACAAATCCAGCATCAATTGTTAGATTTTTTTCCTTATAGGCTAAGTTTATTTCTTGGGTCCATCCTGATTCTTGTTCTGCATCACTGTTCACCTCTTGGTTTAGACTTTGTGGTGCTGTTATGTCATAGCCATTTGGACGAATAAATCTGATTTGATATATTTTATTTGGATCTAGTTTTTCAAATAAATACTTTCCTTGGCTATCACTAATTGTTGTGGCATGTTGTGTTTTGATTCCTTGATTAATTGTGTATAATTCGACTTTTACGCCCTCTATGCCTACTTCGTTGCTGTCTTGAAGCCCATTTTCATTCTCGTCTAACCATGTGTAGTCTCCAATACTTGCCAATCCTGGAATTACGCCAGCATCAATTGTCAAATTTTCTTCGCTGATTGCCAGTGAAATTAGGTTTGTCTGACCAGTTTGGTCGGCATCGCTATCAATTTCTTGATTTGTGATTCCGGCCATCTGTGTTGTAAAGCTGTCATATGCTGCTGGAAGGGTGAACTTTAAGCGATAGTTTTTGCCCCCATGGAGGCCGATGAAACGATATTTACCTTGTTCGTTGGTTAATATTGTGTCAAGATTGTTAGCATCTTTTATGGGATTGCTAAATTCGTCAAATAATTCGACTTTTACGTTCCCTACTCCCGGTTCATTGCTGTCTTGTTGACCATTTTGATTGCGGTCTTCGAAAACATAGTCACCTAGTTGTGCATTTGGTGTGATAAAACCAGCATCAGCATCGAGATACACTTGTCCGTATGCAAGCATTATTTCTGCTGTCTGACCCGTTACTTGGTTGATATCACTGTCAATACTGTTGTTCCCCGATCCGCCACTATTAGTTGCTGTGATGTCATATTCTCTTGGTGCGATGAATTCAACGATGTATTTTGGACTTGGGAATAAGTTGTCAAAGAGGTATTGTCCATTTGCATCCGTCTGCTTTGTTGCTACTAGTGTTTTGGTCTTGTTTATCGTTGTGTACAAGTTGACTTCAATATTTGCTAATGGCTGTTCTCCCTCATTTTGCAGACCATCCTTATTGCTGTCTAACCAAACATAATTTCCAATGCTTGCTCGTTTTGGAATGATACCCGCATCAATTGTTTGATCTTTTTGCTTTGCTTCAATGTTAATTATGTCGGTAATGCCATTGCTATTGGCATTGCTATCTATCGCATTTTCTAGTAGGTTAGTCGATCTTGGTGAAAATCCACTGTAGGTTGCAGGCAAATTAAATTTTACTTTGTATGCTCCCGGTCCATGTAATTTTACAAAATTATATTTACCCGCGTTGTCCGTGAGGACAACGAAGTTGCCATTACCATCTGCTACGGGGATGTCAAAACTGTTTAATAGTTCGACTTTTACGCCCGAAATTCCTGGTTCCAAACTATCTTGAAGACCATCTTCATTAAGATCGGCAAAGACATAATCTCCAATTATTGTATCGGGCATTATGTATCCCGCATCAATTGTTTGATTATTTTCACCATATTCTAGCCTAATTGTTTCAGTCCATCCGCTTATCTCATTGATGTCACTGTCTGTTTGATGATTTCCTAGTCCATTAATTTTTGCTGTTGTGACATCATATTCTGCTGGTTTGTTGAATTTTAGGACGTAGAATACTGTTGGATCAAGATTTTCAAAGAGATATGCTCCTTGTAAGTCTGTTAATTGTTCGCTTAGATATGTGCTATTTCCCAGGGAATCAACTGTGTATAATTCGACTCTGACATTTTCAATTCCCTTTTCGTCCATATCTTGTAGTCCGTTTTGATTTGCATCTAACCAAACATAGTTACCAATACTTGCTCTTCTCGGAATGATTCCAGCATCAATTGTTTGATTATTTTCTTTTACACCGAGTGTAAAGATATCTGTTTTACCAGCAGTATCAACATCACTATCAGTTGCGCTTGTTGCTCCGACAGCATTTTTAGGACTAAAGCCACTATATAATGCCGGCAATGTGAATTGGACTTGGTACTTTTTGGGTCCGTGGAGTTGTTGGAAGCTGTATTGACCCGTCGCATCTG
>JBOFTV010000086.1:0-4458 GCA_051652245.1 Culicoidibacterales bacterium
CGGTAGCCATCTTGTTTGCTGAGAAATGAAATTCAACGTGATGGACACTAGTGAAAACCATTGTCGGATAAATAGGTTCAGTCAGTTTGTTTACATAGCAAAGGAAGAATATATGGAGTGGAAAAATATCGATGCTGACAAAGCAGACCCAAGTAATAAGAGGATATTATCTGAGTTAAGTAATCAGCTTTTGTTACTGCATGGTCTAACCGGAAAAAGCAAAAATGAGGTAAAAAAATTTGTAGATGATTATCTTCGTGACTTCAATGATAAAAATTTATATAGCGAACTAAATGATACGATCGCTATTAGTGTATTTAGACCTCATGAGTTTTCTCAAAATACAGCTAATGAACGCTCACTTGCTGACTTGGTCGATTCTATTAATAGCTTCCAATACGATTGGCGATTAGGATCTAAAACGGTACAGATGCAAATCAACTCTAAATATAAAAGTGCGGGAGAAAAAATAATTAGAGGTGGTCGAGCTAAAGTAATTCTAGATTCCTTAGTGAAAATTCTTGATAAGAATGTTGCCATTGAATATGAAACCTCGACTAACATCGACAATGGATATTTTTCATTAAAACAAGCAATCAAAGATGGCAAGGCTGATTACGGTGTAATGATTGTGCCTTATTATGAAAGTAGACCTGGTAGAGCAAATGAAGCGTTAGCTACTGACCGCTTAGATCGTGATTGTGACAGGGATTTAAATGCAGTTGGTCCTATTTATAGAATATCCATTATTTGTAACTTAGATGTTTACAAGGAGTTAAAGAAACGCTAGCGGGGAGCCAGGAATTGGCAGGGCGCGTATGCAATCACCAGTTTCTGGTTGGGAAAATACAGGAATTCCATCTTTTTAATCAAGCTCTGGCCAAAAAATTGGCTTTCAAATATTATTTAAAATAAGAGGCGTTATGTTATTAAATAAAGTGATCATTTCTGGTTATAAAAGTATTTCTACGGAATTTCCACAAACAATAAACTTTGAACCCGATGTGACAGCATTTATTGGACATAATGGAACTGGTAAAAGTGCTGTTCTAGAAGCGTTAAATAAACTTTTTTCTATTGACCATTCTTTGCGTGGAATTAGTGCTTCAGATTTTAATTTGCAAGAAGATGCCGACAAAGATGTACCTAGAAGTATGTTTGTTGAGGCATGGTTTACATTGTTAGGCGCTGATGGTAATCCATCTATCCCTACCTTAATTAATGGGTTGACGACTTCAAGTACTAGCGGTGATATCATATTTAGGGTTCGTTTGGAAGCTAGTTTGAGTTTTGATTACAATCCTTCAGGTGACGTAGATGAAAACATATGGATTGTAGAAGGTGATATGGCTGACCCCAAAGAAGAAAACAAGCATCGATTATCTGCCGTACAACGAAATGCAATTCAAGTAAACTATATCCCGGCGAATAGAGATCCATTGGTTCAATTGAAATATTCTTCAAAAGCTATTCTTGGTAGATTACTTAAAGCTATAAAGTGGTCCGAAGGTGAGCAAACTTCATTTGAAGAGAAAGCTCAAGAGTTGAATGACCTAGCATCAGATAACCCTGCCTTAGTGCAAATTACAGAGGCGATAAATAAGAATTGGAAAGAAATATATAAAGGTCGACATCTTCATCAGGCAGGACTTAATTTTCCTTTAGGGGACATAGATGAAATATTGAGGTTGTTACAACTCCAGTTTATGCCTGACGCGGCAGGGAATAAAGTAGATACAAGTCGACTAAGTGATGGGCAGAAGTCTCTCGTCTATTTTGCTTTAACTAAAGCTCTATTTGATATAGATAAGGCCACACGACAAGCCATAATTAGCGAGCAACCTTCAAATTTTGATGCTGATAAAATGAAGCTGCCTATCTACAGCTTGATTGCATTAGAAGAACCGGAAAATCACTTATCACCTCATTATCTTGGGCGCATTATTAAGTTAATCAAAGAATATGGAACAAGTGAGCTTTGCCAATCAGTCGTTTCGACGCATTCAGCTTCGTTAGTAGGGCGGATTGAGCCAACACAGATACGTCATTTTCGATTGGATAATGAAACAAAAAGCACTCATATACAATCGTTATCGTTGCCAACAGATGGCGATGAAAAAGAAAAATATATAAGCGAAGCAGTGAAGGCTTACCCTGAAATTTATTTTGCAAAGCTGGTTGTTCTCGGGGAAGGAGATAGTGAGCAAGTCGTTTTACCAAAGCTGCTAGAACAGTATTCGCAGGATATAGATGCACACTCCATATCAGTGGTTCCACTAGGAGGAAGGCATGTAAATCACTTCTGGCGACTTCTTAACACCTTAAAAATACCATTCGTCACTTTGTTGGATTTTGATATTGATCGGAATGGAGGTGGGTACGGTAGAATTAAATATGCAATTGAGCAATTGAGTGAAATGGATAAGACTGGAAGTGAGTACATTTATAAAGAAATGGCAGTATCCATACCTGCATGGACAGAAAAATCAGATCCAAATAAGTTTTCTTTACTTTATAATAAAAAAGATACGATAAACATCGTTGAAGCGTTGGAGTCTTGCAACGTGTTTTTCTCTAGCCCACTAGATATTGACTTCTCGATGATCTGTGCTTTTCCTGATGTATTTTGTGAAAAAGATGAAAGTTATGGTGAGCGGGGTCCATCTGAAGGAAAAATAGACGAAGAAGATGAGGACCGTGCAAAGCGAGAAGAAGCCTTGATTAAGGCAGTGTTAAAGAAGGGTAATGCAGGTAAGCGATTTGAATTTGGCGAAGATTGGGAACGCAATTTCATATGGTACCGTTATCGCTTTTTATCTAATAAAAGTAAACCAGCATCTCATGTCAGAATGTTTACAAAGCTGGAAAGTAAATATAATGCTGAACAAATAAAGGAAAAATTACCTCCAGAGCTAAATCGATTGGTAAAACGCGTTATAGAGCTAACAGAACAGGTTGTAGAATGATGCTAAAATGGTCTCCTTCTGAAGGTATTCAAGCTACAGATGAGCTAATGGATATTATTACATGCGATGAGTCTATAGCTGTTCTGGCTGGGGCTGGCGCTGGTAAAACTGAACTATTGGCTCAAAAAGCTAATTACTTATTTTTTACAGACCAATGCGTTTGGCCGAAAAGGATACTATCGTTAACATTCAAAGTTGAAGCACAGCTAAACATAGAAGTCAGAGTAAATAAGCGCTGTGGGCACAAAGCAACTCGTTTCGATTCTTTTACATTTCATTCATTTAGTAAAAGCATTGTAGACAGGTTTAAAAATGTCCTGCCAGAAAATGAACGACCAACAGACAATTACGATATTGTATTTAATACAAAGGATGCAAATGGAAAAAATAAAGTATTGATGGATGACTTGTTGAGTATGGCAATCAGAATATTAAGAATAAGAACTGACATTCGAAATGTTTTTCCATATTCATATAGTTATGTCTTTGTTGATGAGTTTCAAGACACGACAAATGAACAATATGAACTTCTTCTACTATTATTTCAAAATTCTGATACCAAAGTATTAACTGTAGGGGATATCTATCAGAGTATTATGCTGTGGGCAGGAGCAAGGGAAGCAGTATTTACAGATTTTCTGACTGACTTTTCAGCCGTAAGAAAATTTATGGTTAAAAATTATAGGGCTTCAAAGGAGATTCAAGATGTCTTGGGGACTGTTTTGCAATACATTAAAGAACCAGACAAAACTGTAAATGAATTGGCCGCCCAATCACCAAATTGTTCTCTGCATATCTTCGCTGATGAGCACCAAGAAGCATCCATTATTACAGCCAACATTAAGTGGCTTATTTCTACTGGTGTAAGGGAAGATGATATTTGTATTCTGACAAAGCAGCAGTCTTCGCAATACACTGAAATATTAAGGGCTGAACTAACGAAGTTAGGAATAAATAATCTTGATATGTCTGAATTGCAGGATACTTTGAAGGAACCTTTAGGACAGTTGTTTTCACTATTTTTAAAAGCTTTAGTTAGTCCAGAACCAAAAGCCATGACTGAACTTTATGGAATTAACTTGACTTTAAATAAAGTTGAAGCTGGAGAGGATAAAGAAGAAGAATTAACAATGTGTCTTGTTGATTTTCTTTCTTCAAAGAAGAAACTGCTAACAGCAAACACCACTGTTGATGAATTGATTTCGTATGCACAAGGCTTTATTCATTTTCTTGGTGTTAATAAAATCAAGGGGCGTTGGCAGCAATATAAATCTCCTGAGTATTATGGTTTGATTTGGCAAAGACTGGAAGTTCATTTGAGAAAAGTATGTATCCAAACCAAATCTTTAGAGGATGCGACTCGGTTGTTTAATGCTGAAAACTCGGTGCATGTAATGAATATTCATAAATGTAAAGGTCTTGAATATCATGCGGTATATTTTCTAGGTTTAGAGGATCAAGCTTTTTGGAAGTATGCTGATGAACCATTTGA
>JBOFTV010000087.1:0-14314 GCA_051652245.1 Culicoidibacterales bacterium
TTTAAGACCGTAACAATCATGATCCACCTTAAAATCAAATTGCTAAAATACAAACTGGATTAGGAATTTCACCTAGCTTTTTAGGTGTTAATAATTCACCCGTTTCTGTTATTGTAAACGCAATAACATTATTTGATACCTGATTTACAACAAGTAATTCTAACCCATCAGCAGAAATTGTAAAATCGCGTGGGTGAACACCTTGCGTTTTCACTGAGGATAAAAATACTAGTTCACCTGTTGCTTGTATTTCAAATATATTAAGCTCCTCAACAGCTCGTTGTGAGGTGTATAAATATTTCCCTCGTGGGTGGATTTTTATGGCTGCACCATCCAATGTTATAGTTGGTTTATGCTTGTAAGGATTATATTTTTCCCGGAAGCTTAATTTCCCTTGATTAAAATTAAAATAATCAATATCACCCGAAAGCTCGTCTAGGACATAGACATTTTCACCTGTTTTATTAATCACAAGATGTCTTGGCCCACTTCCTCTGGTTGTTTTCACCCTTTGAACACCTGTAACATCCATTAATCCGGTTTCCGTATCAAAAGGATAAACAAAAAGCGAATCTAACCCTAAATCACAGACGAGGACAAATTTGTTATCAGCTGTAAACTGGGCAAAATGGACGCGTGATTTTTGGCCTTTTTGCTGGTAATTTGTATGATCTATTGTCTGATAATCACCAATGATCTGTCCCTTTTTAACCTTATACGAGACTGTTTTCCCTAAATGATAATGGCTTGTGATGATATAACGTTCTGTTTTATCGAGTACTAGGTGGCACGGACTTGACAGTTCACTTACAAATTGAGCTATTGGATCGATACCATCAGCATTAATTGCATAACTAGCAATCCCACCATTCTGAGCTTCACTTGCCACAATTGTGTATAAAATTGTTTTATCTTTAGTGTGAATCAAATATGTTGGATTGCTAATTGAATTTTTGGGGGTGACTGCTTTAATCTCCGGTATTGTTTTGGCATCCAACTGATATATACCCAAACTAGCTCCCATTTTCGTATACGTACCCACCAAATAACGCATGCTCATATGATTTCCCTCATTTCTTTTCTTCTAGTAAAAAAAAGCACATACTAAAACGTATGCGCTTTTAAAATTATCGACGTAATCCAAGACGTGCTATTAACTCTTTGTAACGTGTGATGTTTTTATTTTTCAAATAATTTAACAATCCACGACGCTTACCAACCATTTTTAATAATCCACGATTAGAATGAAAATCATGCTTATGAATTTTAAAATGCTCATTTAAGTTGTTGATATTTTCTGTTAATAGTGCCACTTGTACTTCCGGTGAACCGGTGTCACCTTCGTGAGTCGCGTACTCTTTTAATAATTCTTCTTTTCTTGTTTTAGTAATTGCCATTTTATATTCCTCCATATTCTATATGATGCCTCAAACCGTGTATTCCATCGACAATTATTGGAAAACAAAGTAAAAGGTCGAGTTAATTATAACAAATTTCGTCCCACTATTCAATCATTATTGTTACGAAGTAACACGTATATGATAATGTCTTAAGTGTTCGTACATAATAATGTTTGGTTACATAAGTAATGATTTCAGAACACATATACCTATTTTACGCTCATAACAAGTTGTAAATTGCCCGCTCTAATGGCTAAGTAAGCTAATCTCCCCGCTCATTTATTCGTGGCAAAAAAAGCTTCGCTCGCTGACAATCCGCTGCTATTGTTGCTTTTAGCACATCAATACTGGAAAACTTGATTTCTTCCCGAATTTTTTCTAAAAAGATGACTGTTATTGTTTCACCATAGATGTCCTTGTCAAAATTGAAGATGTTTGTTTCAATGATCGCATGCTTTTCAGCTTTTATTGTGGGGGCATGACCAATGTTACAAATGCCTTGCTGTTTT
The DNA here is from genome assembly GCA_051652245.1 of Culicoidibacterales bacterium. Classification (GTDB taxonomy): domain Bacteria; phylum Bacillota_I; class Bacilli_A; order Culicoidibacterales; family Culicoidibacteraceae; genus BHER01. The sequence continues at coordinate 1,910 of JBOFTV010000087.1, forward strand.
TGACCACCAACGATAATTTCAACGATGTATACACCATTACTTGGAACAACATACTTACCACTATCTTTAATATTTGCTGTTGGAAAACCTAATTGTCGACCTCTTTGAGCGCCTTTTTCTACAACACCCGTAAGTTGATAGGGATGGCCCAAGTGGTCATTAGCCTTAGCAATATTGCCGTTTTTAATTAACAGTTTAATTTCACTCGTGCTAATTTTCTCCTCATTCTGGAAATTTACAGCATCAATTACGGCAATATCAAAATTGTATGTTGTTTTAAGCGTTTCCAATAGTTGAACATTTCCAGCACCATTTTGACCAAATTGATAATCAAAACCAACGACAATTGTATCAATATTAATTAACCTTGTGATTTTAGCAACAAAATCCGTTGGCGAAAGGAGGCGCACCATCTCCGATAAGTGAATACAATATAGATAATCAAAACCTCTCCGTTCCAGAAAATCACCTTTATCAGTAATACTCATTAACCCACCATCATTTACCTTATTTATTTTTGCATGACAAGGGAAAAAAAAGGTAATCACCGAAACAGCTATTTGCTTTTGTTGCGCTATTTGACTTGCTCTATCAAGTAGTCTTTGATGCCCTTGGTGCATACCATCAAAATAACCAATCGCAACAACTTGCCGCTGTGATTTAATCATCTCTTGATTGCTAAAATCATCCACTTTTATATCAATTCGTTCCACTTTTTATTCTCCTTGCATTACATTATTTTAACACTTGCATACTTGTCAGCATATTTTGGGCTTTGTTCAAAAATACCAATTAATTCATTTGTTTGACTATTTTTTACAATGAATTGTTCATTCATTGCTTCATCAATAAAATAATGGGGCAGCCGATAACCGATTTTTAATTTGTTTGCAACTTCTGGTTCGACAAATTTTACCCGTAAAGGCAATTTAATTGCTTCCATTTTAATAAGCTCAGGTTTTTCTGTCAGAATCTTATCGAGTGGTATTGCCTCACTAATTTCATACATTCCTGAGGCTAATCGTGTTAAATCGAGCATGGTTGCTGGTAGATTTAGTTTCTTACCAATATCTACACATAATGTTCGCGCATATATCCCTTTTGAAGCAAAAACAGTAAAACTTGCTGAAATAGTCTTATTTTTGCTATTATAGCTAAGGCTTGATTGCTCCCATTCAAGACTATGAATCTGGAGTATTCTTGCTGAACGTTCAATAATTTCATCATTTCTAGCATATTCATATAATTTTCGCCCCTCAACTTTAATAGCTGAATACATCGGTGGAATTTGGTGATACTCACCCGTAAACTCACTTAATACCTCACCCAATTTTAGGGAAATTTCTTGGACTAATTCTGCCTTGATTTCCTCTTTTACAATTATTTTCCCTGTGATATCTTCGCTATCTGTTGCAATCCCTAAGCAGATTGTCACATAATACTTCTTTGATTCATTGGTTAAATACTCAGCAAGTTTTGTTGCTCTACCAAAACAAATGACCAAAACGCCATCAACAATTGGGTCAAGAGTTCCGGTGTGTCCAACTTTTTTCATACTGTAAGCTCTTCTTAGGCGCTGGACGACATCGTGGCTTGTCATGCCTTTTGGTTTGTTGACAACTAAGATTCCATTTTGTGCTATCACCTTGATTACTCCTTACATCTTCTTTTCGCTTTTGATGAACATTGCGTCACCAAAACTGAAAAAGCGATATGAATTGTCAATTGCCATCAAATAGGCAGCTAACATTAGTTTTCGACTTGAAAAACTTGAAACAAGCATTAATAATGTTGATTTTGGTAGATGAAAGTTTGTAATTAATCCGTCAATTGTATTCCATTGATAGCCTGGTGAAATAAAGATATCCGTCCATCCATCGCAACACAAAAACCCTTGATTTTTTTGCCAAACACTTTCTAATACCCTTGTTGTTGTCGTACCAACCGCAATAATCCGACGCTTCTCTGTTTTAGCCTTAGTTAGCACCGCTGCTGTTTTTGCAGACATTTCATAATATTCGCTGTGCATAATATGTTCATCAATATTATCGACACTAACTGGTCTAAAAGTCCCTAATCCAACATGTAATGTTACTGCTTCAATAATGACCCCTTTTGCGCTAATTTGTTCAAGTAACTCGTTAGTAAAGTGTAGACCTGCTGTTGGCGCAGCAACAGAACCAGGATCTTTTGCATAAACTGTTTGATACCGTTGCTTTTGTTCTAATTGTTGATGAATATATGGTGGTAAAGGCATAATTCCCAACTGTTCTAACAATTCAAAGAAAATCCCCGCATATGCAAATGACAACAAAAAGATACCATCTTCTTTTCGCCCAATGCAGGTTGCAATTAACAAGCCTTCCCCAAAATTTATTTTTGTTCCTATTTTAACCCGTTTACCAGGTTTTATAAGTGTTTCCCAAATATCCTGATTATCTTGTTTTAGCAACAGACACTCGATTGCCGCATTAGTTTCTTCCTTAAGACCAAATAGTCGCGCCGGGATGACTTTTGACTCATTAACAACTAAGACATCACCTGCGTGTAGTTGATCAATAATTGCTGAAAAGACCGTATGTGTAATTTCTTGGCTATCTTTGTCAATAATCATTAATTTAGATGAACTCCTATCCTCTAATGGAACTTGTGCAATTAATTGCTCTGGCAAATCAAAATCAAAATCATCTATTATCATTATTTTTCTCCTCTTCTACATCTGACTGTTGGATAATGTTTAAATGGCGATAAGCTTTGCGCGTTAGTACTCTCCCTCGAGGTGTTCTTTGAATGAACCCCTCCTGTAATAAAAATGGTTCATAGACATCTTCTAATGTCTGAGACTCTTCAGCAATTGATGCTGCAAGTGACTCTAAACCAACTGGCCCACCATTAAATTTTTCGGCCATGCCTCGTAATATTTTATGATCAATTGCATCTAAACCAAAGGCATCAATATCTAACCGCTGCAATGCTTCTTGTGTAATTGCTAACTCAATGATTGTTGCACTCGTTAAAATCTGAGCAAAATCACGAATTCTTCGAAATAAGCGGTTGGCAATTCTTGGCGTCCCTCTTGATCGACATGCTAACTCCTTAGCTGCTTGTGCATCAATTTCCATATTAAAAACATCGCTTGTTCGTAAAATAATTTGTTCTAAATCTTCTTTTGTGTAATATTCCAATCGAGCATGCACACCAAATCGATCTCGAAGTGGTGCCGATAAATCACCAACTCTAGTTGTTGCACCAATGAGCGTAAATGGTGGCAAATCAATTCGCATACTCCTTGCTGCTGCATCTTTTCCTAATACAATATCTAGACAAAAATCTTCCATTGCTGAGTATAGAATTTCCTCAATTGATTTTGTCAGTCGATGAATTTCATCAATAAACAGCACATCCCCTGGCTCAAGTGAGGATAAAATTGCTGCTAGATCACCACCACGCTCTAAAGCAGGTCCCGAAGTATGCTTGATGTTGACATCTAATTCATTAGCAATAATATTAGCAAGTGTTGTTTTTCCCAGACCAGGAGGACCATAAAGTAAAACGTGATCCATTGCCTCTTGGCGCATTTTAGCGGCCTGAATAAAAATATGCATATTTTCTTTTACTTTTGTTTGACCGATGTATTGTGCTAATTTTTCTGGTCTTAAACTAAGTTCTGCAACATCTTCGCTTAAGAATGTTGCATCTTGTACTCGCTCCAAATTTTTTCCTCCTAACCCATTATTTTCTTTAGTGCCATTTTGACAATTACTTCAATTGTTAATTTTGTGTCGCTAATATCTTTGACCGCAAAATCAATTTCCTTTTTAGTATAGCCCAAAGCTATGAGTACTTCAATTGCTTCTTTTAGATTTTCATTTACACTAATCGCTGTTTGTGTTGCAAGTTTTCCTTTTAAATCGAGGATAATTTGTCCGGCAGCTTTTGGACCAATTCCCGGAATTTTTCGCAAGTAGGTAATATCTTCTGTCTCAATTGCCTGAATTAGTGTATGGGTTGTTGTCGCTGCTAAAATTGTCATCGCAACTTTTGGTCCAACACCTTTTACCGAAAGTAATCTCATATATAGTACTCTTGTTTCAACATTTTCAAAACCATATAATGAATTAACATCTTCCCTAATATGATGATACACATTAAAAAAAGTTTCCTGGCCCTTCTGATATTCATAGGGTTTAGCAAGATATAACTGATATCCGACGCCATTGACATCCACGATGCAGCTGTCTGAATATACTTCTTCAATGATTCCTCTTAAATGTGCAATCATTTTAACACCTCTGCTTTCATTTGTTTTTCACTAAATATATTATACCATAAAAGCCATTTCTTAACGTTCGTTATTTTTTTAACAATTGTTACTTTACTTTTATTGACTTAACTGGTAAAATTAACTTTGCAAATGTTTTTAATTATGTTTATCATCATTTTTCACCCCTATTTTTCAATGAAAAAAATAGAGAACTGAAGGGGATTTATAACATGTTAAATAATGTCATTTTAATCGGGAAAATCGTACACGATCCAGAACTTAGCCAAACACCCAATGGGAAGAAGGTTACTACAATCACACTCGCTGTGGCACGAAGCTTTAAAAATAGCAGTGGTGTTTTTGAGACGGACTTTGTCTGCTGTCGCCTTTGGGCTGCAATTGCTACTAGTACTGTTGAATTTTGTCAACAGGGTAGCCTAATTGCCATCAAAGGAAGGCTACAAACAAGGTCATATGAGAACGGCGATAATAAGTTTGTTAACGTTACAGAAGTAATTGCTGAGCGCGTTAACTTTCTAAATGAACATAACCCAATTTAACCGTTTAAACAATTTAAGATACCACTTTTCGTTTATCGAAAAGGGTATCTTTTTTGTTATTTCTTACTCATCCATTGATAGTACAACTAAGAATGCTTTTTGTGGTACTTCAACATTTCCTACTGATTTCATCCGCTTTTTACCTTGCTTTTGCTTTTCTAAGAGTTTACGCTTACGTGAAATATCGCCGCCATAACATTTTGCAAGCACATTTTTACGTAGCGCCTTAATTGTTGAACGTGCTACAATTTTTGTTCCTACTGCTGCCTGAATTGGAATCTCAAATTGATGTCTTGGAATTATTTCTTTTAGTTTTTCCGTAATTATTTTCCCACGATCATAGGCAAAATCACGATGCGTTATTATTGACAGTGCATCTAGTCTTTCACCATTTAAGAGAAAATCTAATTTGACTAATTGTGAGCTTTTATAACCTAATAAATCATAATCAAATGAGGCATAGCCTTTTGTTCCTGATTTCAAGCGATCAAAGAAGTCATAGACAATTTCTGCTAGTGGTAATTCATACACAATTTGAACTCTTGTTGTATTTAAATAATCCATTTTAATATAATCGCCACGCTTTTTCTGGCATAAGTCCATTATTGGTCCAACATATTCAGTTGGAGCCATTATTGTTGCTCTAACATAAGGTTCTTCAATTGCTGCTACTTTTTGGACATCGGGTAGTTGTGAGGGGTTGTCAATTACTATTGTTGTTCCATCCGTTTGATGGACATGGTAGATTACACTTGGAGCCGTTGCAATAAGTTCTAAGTCAAATTCTCGCTCTAGTCTTTCTTGAATAATTTCCATGTGCAATAAGCCTAAGAATCCACAACGATAACCAAAGCCTAAGGCTTGCGATGATTCAGCTTCATATTGCAAAGAAGAATCACTCAACTGTAATTTATCAAGGGCATCTTTTAAATCAGTGTAACGACTCGTATCAATTGGATAAAGACCACAAAAGACCATCGGGTTCATTTTCTTGTAGCCCTCAAGTAATTCTGTTGCAGCATTTGGCAATGTTGTAATCGTATCACCAATTTGCACAGCTTGAATTGTTTTAATCGAAGCAACTAACCATCCTACTTCTCCTGCTATTAATGTTTCCCGCTTTTCTTCTTTAGGTGTATTAATGCCGATTTCCGTAATATCATATTCGGCCCCTGTTGAAAGGAAGCGAATTTTATCACCTTTATTTAAGGTACCTTCTTTAACCCTTACAGAGATGACAACCCCTCTGTAGGCATCAAAATAAGAATCGAAGATTAAGGCTCTTACGGGAGCTTCAGGGTCCCCTGTAGGCGCTGGAACATCTTTAACAATTGCTTCAAGCACATCTTCAATACCTAGTCCTGATTTTGCTGAGGTATATATCGCATTTTCTGTTGATAAACCAATTAATTCTTCTATTTCTGTTTTTACACGATCCGGATCAGCACTTGGTAAATCAATTTTATTTAACACAGGTATAATTTCTAAGTCATTATCTAATGCTAAATAAACATTTGCCAATGTCTGCGCTTCAACACCTTGTGCTGCATCAACAACCAAAAGGGCACCTTCACAAGCAGCAAGTGAGCGTGATACTTCATAAGTAAAATCGACATGACCGGGCGTATCAATTAAATGAAAAAGATACTCGACACCATCTTTAGCAAGATAGGTTAGTTGAACCGCATTTAACTTAATTGTGATTCCTCTTTCACGTTCTAAGTCCATTGAATCTAGTAATTGTGTCTTCATTTCTCTTTTACTAACCGTCTGTGTTGTTTCAAGGATGCGGTCAGCAAGTGTTGATTTCCCATGATCTATATGCGCAATGATAGAGAAATTTCTCATTCTACTTTGTAAATCTAATTTCTGTTGTTTATTCACGAATTGTTCTCCTTTGCTTTCTTAATATCTTCTTTTAGTAATATTATAGCAATTTTTGTTGAATTTTTCCACCAAATTTTATATAATAATTAATGACGACAATTTATAGAGGTGTCAAAGCTATGAAATATAGCATTTAAAACATTGGAGGTGAAAAGAAATGGCAAATATTCAATCTCAAATCAAACGTAACAAAACAAACGAGAAAAGAAGATTATTTAATCAATCTTACCGCTCTTCAATGCGTTCTGCAGTTAAAGCAGTTGAAACGGCAGTTGCTGCAAAAGATGCAACAACAGCAACAACAACTTTAACAGTTGCTTATGCAAAAGTTGATAAAGCAGTTGCAAAAGGAATTATTACTAAAAACTTCGCAGCACGTCAAAAATCAGCGCTTGCAACAAAAGTTAATAGTTTAGCATAATTTTGACTAACGGAATAATTTTAAGGCGTAATGCCAATTTCTTATTAGCCCTTATGTTCATTTGATGAATATAGGGGCTTTGCCGTATCATTTTAGCTTAATTTCACAAAAAATGGAGGGATTTTTATTATGTTTGCGAAGCACAAAGCTTTAACAGTTACTATTGTTGCTGTCCTATTTATTATTTCGACACTTTTTTATGGCTATGAAATTGAGCGAAAACGACTAAACACTCATATTTCATCCAATGATTTCTCATCGCTTCCAAATGCCTGGATTAATACAAAAATCGGTTTTTTTAGCGACACTTCTATTGGACCAATGTTTAGTTTAGACAATTTTGACACTGCAATGACAAAATTGCAGCAGCTCCAGCCTGACCTTATCATGTTTGGGGGAAATTTACTTTCGTTAGACAACACTTCATTGTTAGCAGATAGTCAAATTACGGTCACTCTTAGCAATCTTCGCGCTCCTCTTGGTAAATTTGCGCTCCTTAGTTATGATGATGTCATCGCAGCAAATAACACACGTGTTATAGCTATCTTGACTGCTGCTAATTTTACTATTTTAACTAATGCCAATCAAAATATCTATAACAAAACACTCGATCCCCTTAATTTAATCTCAATCAACCATCTAGCAAGCACTGACAATAAAACGAAGCTTCTTGGAACCGGAAAAGATGTCCCTTCCATCTTATTAACCAATATGCCTTCACTTTTTACGACAATATCTAATAATAACGGCATTAAATTAACACTTGCTAGTTCTACATATGGAGGGATAATTGGACTCCCTTTTGTCAACCAGTTGTTTGTCCACGATAAAGCGAGGCCCTTTACTTCAGGATATAGTTCTATTTCAAACCAAAGTATGCTTGTTAGCGCAGGACTAGGAACTCCTCCCCGAATACCCTTAAGAGTTTTTAACCCTCCTACAGTATATTTAATCACATTGCAGACAACCAAATCGTAAAAAAAGTCGTTACCTCCGCGGGTAGCGACTTTTCTTATTATTTCCCTGTTACTTTAATTGGTGTTGCTTTTTCCTTCTTTGTTTCATGCTTATGTAAACTAAAGCTAAATGATGTTAGTGAATCAACCAAATTTGCCTTAATTCTACTCTGATGAAGCCCCATAATCTCTTGAGCAATACTTAAACCCAAGCCATTTCCCCCACTAGATTCTTCCCTTACTCTGCTACTATCACTTTTATAAAAGCGATCAAATAAAAATGGAATCTCTTTATTTTCCAAGGGAACCCCATTATTTGAAATCATAATTATCACTCTATTCCCTCGTGACTCAACTGTGCATTTAACGTAATTCTTTGCATCAGTAAAGCGTAAGGCATTATCAATTATAATCATACACACTTGTTTTATTTTCTCATAGTCCCCAAGAACAAATCCATTAAATTCCCCCTCAAAAATCAATTCTTTATCCGCCATCTCAAAAAATTCAGCATATAAGATTTCTAGCTCCGCCATTAACTTATCTACCCTAAATGGTTCTACAACAATATCAACAACACCCGAATCCCGTTTAGCCAAAAACAAGAGATCCTCCACCATTTTATGCATTCGCCGGCACTCTTGATGAATTATTGCAACTGCACCAATATGCTCATATATTGTATCCTTGCTACGAGAGAGTAACAAATCACTTTTAAGCGTAATAATGCTTAGTGGCGTTCTTAACTCATGTGATGCATCCGCAACAAATGCTCTTTGTTGCTTCCACGATTTAATCACCGGCATCATATTTAAAAAAGTTAAACCAATGCCTAAAATTATCCCAAATAGCGACACCACAATCGTACCAAAAAAGAGCATCGTCGAAAGATTTTCCAACAGCGCTGTTGTTTCCAAGCTATTATAAACAATTTGCAGTATAATTGCTTCACCATTAAGGTGTGTTAACGTTGATAAACTATACACTAATGTATTTTGTATCTCTTGACTTAGCGGGATTTTTACATCAGCATAAAATTTTTCAAGCACATCAATTCTAAGCGGTTGCTTAACACTAACTAGCTCTGTTTTTGCGTATGACTGTGGACTTAAACTGCCATTTCCAGCCCACATGATAACATCAATTCGGTTCTCGTTTATATATTGAACTATTTCACTATATGTTTTGTTTGAATTGAATTTTTCTAATAATAGTGTTTGGCTATGCGTCAGTGTCTCCTTGATTCGATTTTCCTCACTATAACTAACACTAAAAAAAATCGTGAAGCTAAAAATTGCCGTAACCACAATTATACTCAAACTATACATAATAAAAAGTTCTATTTGCTTTGCTCTCATCTTTATTCCTCACTCAATAAATAACCTACACCACGGATCGTTTTCAGATAGTGGTCAAGATTATAGGGCTTTAGTAATTTTCTTAATCCATGGGCATACACTTCAACCACCGTTATTGTTGTATCCGAATAAATTCCCCAAACTTTATCAAACAATTGCTCTTTTGTTAAAATTCTATTAGGATTTTGCATCAGGTATTCTAAAAGTTCATATTGTTTGCCTTTTAGCTTGATTTTCTCATTATTATAAAGCAAAATTCGTTCTTCCGACGATAATTCCAACTCACAAAACTTCAGATTTGTTTCTTTATCATAGCGTTTTAAGACTGCCTGAATTCTTAAGAGAAGTTCCATCTCATGGAAAGGTTTGACCAAGTAGTCATCACTACTCAGCTGCAAGCCTTTAATTCTGTCCTCCACGGAATCTTTTGCACTTATATAGATAACCGGCGTTTGATTATCCTCGCTTCGCAATTTTTCTAATACCTCATAGCCGTTTAGTTTAGGCATCATAATATCTAATAAAATAAGATCATAGATTCCTTCTTTTGCTAAATAAAAGCCTTGTTCTCCGTCATACGCCACATCAACTTTATATGTTTTACACAGAATATCATACAGTGCTTGATTCAATTTACGATCATCTTCAACAATTAAAATCCTCATACTTACCTCCTATATTTTATACTCACTAACAATAGTATATCACACCTGCACACCCGATGTAAAAAAAAAGCGGCAGCACCGCTTCTTTTTTCAATTATTGAACACCCTTATTGGACAACTGGTAGTGGTGCTCCCATTTCTTTTAAGACACTTTCAACAATATTTGAGGGAATTGCTAATCCAATGTTATCTGCTGATGAAATTTTAGCGCTGTTAATACCAATTAAACGACCGTTCATATCAATTAAAGCACCTCCACTATTTCCCCCATTAATTGCTGCATCTGTCTGGATAAATGTCTGCTTTGAACTGCTAAGTGGGTCTACAGCTATTTGTCGATTAAGCCCTGAAATAATTCCTTCTGTTACGCTCCCACTAAATGTTGAACCTAGGGGGGATCCTACCGCCACTACTTTTTGACCAAGTAAGAGCTTGTCAGAATTTGCAAAATCGATTACTTTGGGATAATCATTTTTAGCCGCTTTGATTTCTAATACAGCAATATCATTTACTTTATCAACTGCTACTACTTTTGCTTCGTCGACTTTCTTTTCACCTAAATCATTTCGATAAACATTAATTCCGGAAGCACCTGCCACAACATGAGCATTTGTCAAAATATATACTTTACCATTTTCTTTATGGTAAACAACACCTGATCCACTTCCTGCAAGATTCATTCTCCGATCACCGACTAATACTGTTACCACACCTGGTGTTACTGACTCAACTACTTTTGACACGTCTTGATAACTTGCTGTTTGCTGGGGCCTTACATCGCTTGTTTCCGTATTTTTCATAACAGCTTTTTCTGTGGGAAGTAATTGTGCACCACCAAAAATAATTGTGCCCCCCATCATTGCACCCGCCATTGCCGTGAAAAATGTTTTGCTTAAAAATGAACTTTTTGACTTTGGTGCTTTCCTATTATTGTTACGATTGCTATTGCTATTACTTGTGACAGCATTGATTATCTGAGGGGAATTTACTTCGTCTTGATTACCTTTTATTGATACTGTTTTAACGACTGCTATTGATTTTGGTGCTTCAATCATTTGCGCCTTTTGCTGAGCTAGTTTAAATTTTTCTGTATTACTAAGTCCTTTTAATCCATCTGTCTTAATTGCTATCTGCGGAATTTCCATGCTATTTTGCTCATCCTTTTGCTCTATTTGACATAGTACCTCCTTTATGTCCACCTCATTTTTCGGGGTATTATTTTCAATTAAGTTTAATTCTTGTAATTTTTTATAATCGATTGTTGTTAAATAATCATTTTTCATTGTTCTTTTCCTCTCTTTATCACTAATAGTGTTGTTTTTGATAATTTAATTATAGCAATCTTTTCTTAAAATTAGCTTAAAATAAACATGTTTTTGTACTTTTTTGTTTAAATTCATTATATACCCCCTTTTCATTTTTATCAATGATGAGGGATACTATATAAAAGCGATGCCTGCACATCTTTTAATATCAATGTTTGTAAGTTAAGAGATGCTATAACCGTTTCTTGATAAAACATCAAAAAAATCAGAAAATAGAGGGCATTGTATAAGAGGCTGCTGAAAAAGTACGATAGTTTTCTACAAAGCATTAAGGAATAATTATTTTAATAAAATAGGGTGATTGTAATCTTCTGAAAGAAGAGGAACAATTGCCCTATTTCTGTTATGTTACTTTATAGAAATGGTATAATTATAAGTAGAAAAAGGTGATGGTGTATACTCAGAAGCAGACAATTTAGCTTATGCGAAGGCAGAAAAATTTGAACTCGCTTCGAAATTAAGTAAAAGTGTCACACATGGAAATGGTAAGAATAAAGAAAAATTCTCGTATAATAAGGACGCGAATATGTATGTTTGCGAGGCTGAACATATGGCTATCAGAAAAGTAATGTCTGGGAGTAAGTCAGATAGCAAAGGTAGAAACACACAGGTTGAAAGTTATTTTTTTGATATTGAAAAGTGTAAGACTTGTCCCTTTAAAGATGGCTGTTATAAAGATGGTGCAAAAAGTAAATCGTTCTCTGTCAAAATAAAACAAGCTATCCACATCGAGTATATGGAAACAGAACGTTTTCAAGAACTATATGATAAACGATACAAAATAGAAGCTAAAAATGGCGAACTTAAAACAAGGTATGGTTATTCAACCGCACAAGGATGTGGTCTTTTAGGTATGACCATACAGGCTGCATCTACTATCTTCCTCGCAAATATGAAACGAATTATCAAGTTAAAAGAGCAAAAAAGCGAAAGTATCTAATAAAAATACCTTCGCTTTTTTTGAACCTC
>JBOFTV010000088.1:0-44043 GCA_051652245.1 Culicoidibacterales bacterium
TGCCCTTTGTATGTGTGTGGGGTGATGTAGACACAAAAATCGAACAAAAAAAGAGGTTCTCTATCAAAAAAAGTTGAATCTAAATCATGCTGTTGGTGTATTGTCTAGAAATATATTAGGTCCGTTGAAAGGCAAAAAAGTAGCTTCAATCATATTAGCTATGACTGAAGCTACCATTAGAATAACAATCCCTGCTATGCCAAATAGGCAGACCCAGAGAGTGTCCTATTCACGAGCAACAAAATATCACCAAAACTGCAAATCAACAGTATAAAATTAGAATTAAGTCAAGTCAATTCTAATTCTTTTAGTATGCCGTTTTTTCTAACAAAACAAGTATATCATACCAATTCCCTCTATTTTCTGATTTTTTTGATGTTTTATCAAGAAACGGTTATAGCATCTCTTAACTTACAAACATTGCTTAATTTTCTGCTAAAAGAAGATACCAGAAATCTACGCTCCATCACCATGTACCTCTTTCCACTTAGTATCCAAATAAATAAGAGGAATTACATTTTTGACAAAAAAGCGCGCCTTAGTATTTTTCGTAACAACTTTTTCCCCAAATAAAAATTAATACTACAAACTAGTAAAAAAAATGGATAAGCCACTGCTAAAATAGTCAATGTTGTACTTGCTGTACTCAAACATAATATTAATATCCAGAGGCCTAGTAGTCCACCAATAAAAAATTCTTTCATTTCAATCATCCTTTACAATACTTTAATAACCTCATTATAAACCAAAATGGTTATATAAGTCAAGGGTTTTATGACCTTTTTGGTTATTCTTTTAATTTTACCACTTCTTGTTGCCAAAACGGTAAAGATATAGTATAATTGAGCTAACTTAATTCAAAGGAGGCTTTACGATGGCTATTGACACATATGTCCAACAAAAACTTAAGCAATTACGTGAAGAGCAAAAATATACATTAGAGCAACTTGCTCGTAAATTAGATACTACATCCATAACACTTTCACGTTATGAAACCGGAAAAAGATCCGTGAGCCTTTGCATTTTAGAAGAAATATGCAAAGTATATCATTTAACAATTTCAGATTTTTTCAATAATCAAAAAGCAGGACTTCCAACTAATAATCCTGTTTCTAGCACCGTGAGCACTTCTAATATTTTCATTTATGGTGAGATATCTGCTGGTGCCTTTTTAGCAGCCAATGAAGATTATATTGCCGAAATTGAAATCCCTTCCTCCCTTTCCAAAAAACATGGCCGTGCTAATCTTTTTGGGTTAGTTGTCAAAGGCAATAGCATGAATAAAATCGTCCAAAATCAGGACTACGTAATTTTAAACAAACAGCAAACAGCAAATAACGGCGATGTTGTAGCCGTTTTGGTTAATGGAGAGGATGCCACACTAAAACGGTTCTATCAACTTGATAATGAAACACTTATTTTAAAGCCTGAAAGTAACGATGCCCAATATCAGCCCATTACAATTGACTTGCGTGATCCAAATATTTCAATTGAAATTCTTGGAAAACTTGTCTGGCACTGTAGTTCTGTGTATAATTAAGCTATAATTTAAACCAAAGGAGACTTTTATATGATTCTAATGAACGATATCATCGATGAATACCACGAAAATATTAGGCAGAAATCTGAACCGGTAGATTTTCCACTTTCCCCAGAAAATCAAGCAATTTTGGATAGCCTTCTTGAATATGTAGAAAATAGTGTTGACGAGCAAAAGGCTGAAACTTATGGACTTCGTGAAAGTGTTGGTATCGCTGCGCCACAGATTAATATCTTAAAGCAGCTTTGTGTTATTTCAGCTGAAAATGAAGATGGTACTACGGTTCAACATCAATTTATTAACCCTAAAATCATTCGTCATGCAAATTTCCTCACTTATTTACCAGCAGGTGAAGGGTGCCTTTCAGTCAATCGGATCATTGAAGGAATAGTTCCCCGATATGAGAAAATAACAGTTAAAAATCATCGTATTGATGGTTCTCCCTATAACCTTACTTTTGAAGGCTATTTAGCAATTGTTGTACAACATGAAATTGATCATCTGAACGGAATTTTATTTATGGACCGGATAAACCCTAATAATCCAATGGTACCCCCTCCAAATTCTATCCCCCTGGGATCTAACGAGGCTCACTCAGTAGAAGACAAATAATTTTCACAGCACTATTTTGCAGAAAATAGTGCTTTTCTGTGCTATCTTTCGCCAAATAATTACAATTATTTGTTTGGACAAATTTTGGATAAACGTGTATAATGTTACATAGTAAGATAAATACCTAGTTTATTTTTTTATCGTATTTCACGATGTGAAGTATTATAACAATAACTTTAATAACAATATTCCATCGGCATTTTTTCTATATTTTGTCGATATAAAGTAATATCCAATACTAGATTACAAATATTTTATATTACCACAAATAATAAATGCTTAAATATATAGGCACACAATCAGCCGTTTTCTCTTTGTGATTTTTATTATTTATTTTGAGAGGAGATTTATATTAAATGAAATTTTTAAAACCCGATGAAACCGCTATTGTTGCAATAGGAGGTTTAGGTGAAGTGGGAAAAAACATGTACATGCTACAGCACCGCGATGAAATCGTCTTAATTGATGCTGGTGTTATGTTTCCTAGCGATGAATTATTAGGAGTTGATTATGTTATCCCTGATTTATCATATTTAATTGAAAATGAGCAGAAAATCAAAGCTCTCTTTATAACACACGGCCACGAAGATCATATTGGGAGCATCCATTTTTTACTACAAAAAGTTAAAATTCCCGTGATTTATTCGGCCAAATTAGGTCTTGCCCTTATTAGAAATAAACTTGCTAATAATAAGGTTAAACCCGATAAAACAAAATTTTTCGAGTTTTCTGAAAGTTCTGTTTTCCAGTCACGTTATTTTAAAATTAATTTTTATCTTACTACCCACAGTATTCCAGATGCCTATGCCATTGAAGCAATCACTCCTAATGGACGTGTTGTTCACACAGGCGACTTTAAGTTTGATTTCACTCCTGTTGGACCTCAAGCAAATCTAGCAAAAATGGCTGATATGGGCGTTTCTGGTGTAGATTTATTACTTTCTGATAGTACCAATTCTGAAATAAAAGGGATGAGTATCAGTGAAAAAGAAGTTGGTGAAACGCTTCTTAAGATGATAGAACAAGCCAAAGGGCGTGTTATCGTTGCAACATTTGCTTCCAATGTTTACCGTGTTCAACAAGTCGTTGAAGCTTCCATAAAAACAGGACGAAAAATCGCTGTTTTTGGTCGTAGTATGGAATCAGTTGTTCGTATTGGACAGCGCCTTGGATACATTAAGGCTAATAAGGATTCATTTATTAAAGAATCTGAGTTAAAAAGAACACCAAATCACAAAGTGACTATCTTATGTACTGGTTCACAGGGTGAAGCGCTCGCTGCCCTTTCACGTATTGCTTATGGTTCACATAAACAAGTCAAGCTAATCCCTGGTGATACCGTGATTTTCTCTTCTTCTCCAATTCCAGGAAATGTCACAAGCGTAAACAATATTATTAACCGCCTCTGTCGCGCTGGTGCCGATGTTGTCTATGGTAAAGAGAAATCAATTCATACTTCTGGTCACGCGGCTCAAGAAGAACAAAAACTAATGCTCACTTTACTAAAACCTAAAAATTTCATGCCCATCCATGGTGAACATCGAATGTTACAAATTCATTCAGAAACAGCACAAACTTGTGGTGTCAAAAAGGAAAATTGCTTCATTCAACAAAATGGTGATGTAATGGCCTTAAAAAAGGGTGTTGTTTATCCAATTGGAAAAATATCAGCTACTGATTGGTATGTTGAAGGAAATACTATTGGTGGAATTGGAGCAAATATTGTTTCTGAGCGAACTAGCCTTGCTAAAAGCGGATTTATTTCTGTCCATATCCAAGTCAATAGCAATAATGGTAGTGTTGAAGTTAAAAGACCAAGTTTCCATATTCGTGGACTAGCAATGCATGTGCATATCGAAGAACTTGTTGCTGACATTAAACAGGATGTCTATGAATCAGCGCAAAGCTTCTTTTCTGTCCCTGATAAGAAAACAGACTACTCACGTTTGAAAAATGATATTGCAAAAACAATTAAGAATCAGTGCGTTAAAGAACTCAATCGTGAGCCGGTTGTTATCACAACACTTTCAATCACTCATAAGAATAATAAAGTTTTTATCCAATAAATAAAAAGCAAAATCATAACATTATGATTTTGCTTTTTTCTTGTTATTTGTTCACATTTTCTGCTACAACGAAGCTAATTTCGGCCTCGGTTGCTTTGATACCATCAACTGTTGCTCTGACTTTAGCGCTCCCAAAAACTTTACCTTGAAATGTTTTAGTTCTTATTGTCTCAACATAGAGCTCTAACACATCCCCTGGAACAACTTGTTTCCTAAACTTAGCTTTATCAATACCAGTAAAGAAAACTAGCTTGCCGCGGTGCTCTTCTTGTGACAACATCGCAACTGCTCCTACTTGAGCCAATGCCTCAATAATTAAAACCCCTGGCATCACTTGATACTCGGGAAAATGTCCTTGAAAAAAAGGCTCATTCGCTGTCACATTTTTACGACCAACTATATAATCGTTCCCCGCTTCTGTTTTACCGATTTCATCAATTCGATCAACTAATAAAAAAGGATAGCGATGAGGGATGATTGCTTTTATCTGCTCACTATTATAAACTACCGCCATTCATACTTCCTCCTTTTATTTTTCATCATATTTTTTGAATGTTAATGTACCATTATGTCCCCCAAAACCAAATGAATTACTCATTGCATATTTTATATCTTGCTTTCGCCCAACTTTTGCAACATAATCTAGGTCTAGTCCAGCACCGGCTTCTTCTAATCCAGCTGTTGGCGGTAGAAATCCTTCTTTAAGAGCAAAAATGGTTGCTATCGCTTCAATTCCTCCTGAAGCACCTAACAGGTGACCAGTCATCGATTTTGTTGAGCTTACAGCCAAATTTTGAGCGTGTTCTCCAAACATCTTCTTAATTGCTAGTGTTTCAAAAGAATCATTGTAAGGTGTACTTGTTCCATGCGCGTTGATGTAATCAACATCTTCAGGGTTGATACCAGCTTGCTGCAATGAATACTTCATTGCTCGCATTGCCCCTTTTCCTTCTGGGTCGGGTGATGTCATATGATGTCCATCACTGGTAATACCATAACCTACTATTTCACCATATATTGTTGCTCCCCGCTTTTTAGCGTGTTCGAGTTCTTCTAAAATCAGAATGCCTGCACCTTCTCCCATAACAAAACCATTTCTATCTTTATCAAATGGAATTGATGCTCTTAATGGGTTCGCTGAACCACTTAAAGCTGTTAATGCTTCAAATCCAGCAATAGACATCCTTGTGATTGGTGCTTCCGACCCACCCGCAATCATAATATCGGCGTTATTATGCTTAATTATATTAAATGATTCACCAATTGATTGTGTCGCTGCTGCACATGCAGTAACTAATGCTGGAGTTGGACCCTGCGCTTTCATCTTAATTGAAACATTTCCCGTTGCCATATTAGCTAGCATCATTGGGATGAATAGGGGGCTCGGCTTGGTTTTTTTTTCTATAAAGTAGTTACGGAATTCTTTTTCCCATGTTTGAGCTCCCCCTACCCCTGAACCGATACTTACGCCAATTCTTTCGGTATCATAATTAATATTTTCGTAATCTAGTCCTGCTACCTTCATTGCTTCCATTGTTGCTGCCATCGCAAAGTGAGTATAAAGGTCATAACGCCTAACTTCCATTTTTGAGACAAAATCTGTTGGTTCAAAATTTTTGACAAATGCTGCTACTTTTGTTTTTAATTTATCCATATCTGCTACTTTATCTCCGATTAATTCAATTCCTACGACACCATTTTTAATGTTTTCCCAATATGTTGCTATATCATTTCCTAATGGAGATATTACTCCCATACCTGTAACGACTACGCGTCTTGTCATAATTTATTCCTCTTTCCTCTATTTTACTAAGCTATCTTATGTAATTACATAGCTATACCACCATCAACAGATAGCACTTGACCAGTCATGTAGCCGGACATTGAACTAGCTAAAAAGACTGCTACACTTGCAACATCTTCAACACTACCTAATGTTTTCATTGGGATATACTCGACCATTTTCGCTATTTGAGCTTCCGTTAATTTATCAGTCATATCTGAAACAATAAATCCGGGTGCAATTGCATTAACCCTAATATTTCGCGCAGCTACTTCTTTTGCGAGCGATTTTGTCATGCCAATTAAGCCAGCTTTTGACGCTGAATAGTTAACTTGCCCAGCATTCCCTGTAATCCCCACTACCGAAGACATATTTATGATATTCCCACTTTTTTGCTTTATCATTATTTGTACCGCTGCTCTTGCAACTAAAAAAGCACCTTTTAGATTAACATCAATAACAGCATCAAAGTCTTCGGGTTTCATGCGCATTACTAGTGAATCCTTTGTAATTCCCGCATTATTAACAACTACATCTAAGCGGCCAAATTGATTCATAATTTCTTGGAACATCGCAGTTACACCATTTATGTCAACTACATCACATTGAATAATTAGAACCTTTGATCCCTGTAGCTCTATCTCGGATGCAAGTTTGTTTACGGCTTCTCGCGATTTATCGCTTCTGTAATTCAAAATAATTTTGGTTGATAGCTTAGCAAAACTTCGCGCTACTGCAGCACCAATCCCTTTTGGCGAGCCAACCCCTGTGATTAATACAACTTTATTTTCTAATGTTATCATATTTTCTCTCCTTTTAAATCGTGTCTAAACTAGCACACTGCGCAATAACCAACGCAATATCTGCTACTGAATCAGTGCTATAGACCTTTACTGTTTTATCAATTTTTTTGACAAAGGTTCCTAATATGTTTTTAGGACCTATTTCAATGAATGTATCGACACCATCAGCAATCATTTGCTTAATTTGATCTTCAAAATAAACTGATGATGAAACTTGTTTTGCCAGATTAGTTTTAATCTCTTCTGGATCATTAGCTAAATACGTCCCGGTTACATTTGTTAAAACTGGGTGTTTTAATTCATTTATTTCTATGTTTGATAAAACAACTGCCAGCTTTTTGGCTGCATTTTCCAATAATGAAGTATGAAATGGTCCACTTACTTTTAAGGCAATTGAGCGAATTTTTTGCTCTTTTAATATCGCAACTGCAGCATCCACGGCCTGTTTTTCTCCACCAATAACTATTTGTCCGGGACAATTATAATTGGCGATTTCAACCACACCAATGTGTGCTGCTACTCTACAAGCGTTATTAACTACCTCTCTTGACGCACCCAAAATTGCAACCATCGCAGATTCTATTTTTGGAAGCTCACTTTCCATTAGTAGTCCTCTTGTATGCACCAGCGGAATCACCGTTTCTAGTGCTAATGCCTCCGCTGCATACAGTGCCCCATACTCACCTAGACTTAATCCACAGTAAACATCCCCCATAACCCCTGCTTCTTTTAAAACTTCAACAATTGCGATACTCATTGTAATAATCGCTGGTTGTGTAAATCGCGTTTGCCCTAAGTCTTCGACTGGTCCTTCTAACATCATCTTTGCCAGATCAAATCCTAATAATTCATTTGCTTTATGATAGACAAAAAGGGCTGTTTGATAAGTATCAACCAGCTCCTTTCCCATACCCACATATTGTGAGCCCTGTCCTGCAAATAAGAATGCTTTCTTCATTATATTACCTACTTACATCTAATTTTCACTAGTACTACTGACTAATTAAAATCTTTTATTTATTTTTGTGCGTTTTCTACACGTGTTACAATATCACCGACTGTTTTTATTTGTAATAATTCTTCTTCAGGTACTTCAATTCCAAATTCCCCTTCAATTTCGACTACAACTTCCATTACAGCAATTGAATCTGCTCCTAGGTCTTCTTGAATATTTGATTCCATTGAAACATCCTCTGCTTCAACTCCTAATTGATCAACTAAAATTTCTGTTACTTTTGCTAAAATTGCGCTCATTTAATTTCATTCCTTTCACTTTTCTATTCTTAATTATACAGTATTCTCTAGGCAATTTCAACAAAAATTGCACCCCATGATAATCCGCCACCAAAGCCTACTAATAATAGCTTTGTACCACTTGTTAATAGCTTTTTTTCATTCATTTCTGCAAGTACTATTGGTATGCTTGCAGCGCCCGTGTTGCCATATTCCGATAAATTCATATAGCATTTTTCTACTGGAATATTATACTTTTTGGCAACAAAATGAACAATTCGTTCATTTGCCTGGTGGCAAACTACGTAATCAATTAATTCAATGCTCATTTCTTGTTGTGCCAATACAGCAGATATTGCTTCTGGTATTGCTTTAACAGCAAATTTAAAAACATCCTGCCCTTTCATTGTAATGTATTGCTCTCCTTTTTGTCCACCATGTGCTGGAACAAATGGACAATTTGAATTAATCGTGGCTTCTAAACTTAAACTTTGAAGTTCATCCTGCTTATTAACTAAAAAAGCTGGTGAAATCAAGCCTCTTGTTGCCTTAGCTAAAATCACACTCCCGGCGCCATCGCCAAATAAAATACAAGTTGAACGATCATACCAGTCAATATATTGTGAATACTTTTCGACTCCTGTAATAGCAATATAATTATAATCGTTTGCTTCCATCAAAGTTGTTGCCAACTCTAATGCAGCAATAAATCCCGTACAGGCCGAATTAATTTCATATACTGGTATTGCTCGTTCCATCCCCAACTTCTGCATTAGTATTCCAGCTGTTGTTGGCATTATATGTTCACTAGTTGTCGTAGCGACAACTAATGCATCAATTTTAGCAATCTCAATCCCGGCACTAATTATTGCATTTTTTAGGGCGTAGCTTGCTAGTTTTGCTGTTGAATAGTTTGTAATTCTTCTTGATTTAATGCCCGTTCGCTGTTTAATCCACTCATCATTTGTCTCTAGATAAGATGCAAGCATCGCATTTGTAACAATTATTTCTCCTGTTGCTTTTCCAAAACCAATAATACTTGAATTTCTCATTTTCATTTATTTTCCAACCTATTCTTCACTTAAGATACTCGATTCAAATTCATCAAAATCACTTTTTGAATGACTAAAAACACCAATAACACGAAATTTATCATAGCGTTCTTTTAACAGTTGCACCGTCTTTTTATTAACCAATGTTTTCAAGTCTGTTAATATTGCTCGTCTCATTTTTTCAACCACAAAGTCGATATTATTTTGAGCTCCTCCTTGAGGTTCTGGAATAACACGATCAACTAAATATTCTTGGCGTAATTTCTTGGCTGTTAAGTTCATCATTTCTGCTGCCTCGGGTGCACGTGTTGCATCTTTCCAAAGTATTGTTGCAAATCCTTCGGGTGATAAAATTGAATAAACAGCATTTTCAAGCATGTAAACTCTATCTGCAACTGCCATTGCAAGTGCTCCGCCTGAGCCACCTTCGCCAATAATAATTGATATAATTGGCACCTTTAATTGTGACATTTGCATCAAATTTTGGGCAATTGCTTCAGCCTGCCCCCTCTGCTCTGCTCCAATTCCCGGATACGCCCCTTGGGTGTCCACCAGACAAATAATTGGTCTCTCAAATTTTTCGGCCTGCTTCATTAAACGTAGCGCTTTTCGATAGCCCTCTGGATGTGGCATTCCAAAATTCCTAAAAATTTTATCTTCTGTCCCTCTACCTTTTTGCTGCCCAATAATTGTTACGGGGAGATCACCTAATAAACCAATCCCTCCAACTATTGCATGGTCATCACCATAGTACCGATCTCCATGAAACTCCATAAAATCGTTAACCAATAAATTAATATAATCAATACTTGTTGGCCGCCCAGCTAAGCGGGCAAGTTGCACTCGTTCCCATTCTGTTATTTCAGGGAGTGATGCAATAATTGCTCCTTTTTCTACAGTACTTTTATTCACAATAATCTTGTCATCATCAATGTATTCAGCATCTTTTAGTGTTTCTAAACTCACTTTTGGCATAAGCTAACGCCTCCTTTTATCATGCATAATTAAAATATTTGATAGACATGCTCGCATCTTCCCCCGCGGAACCACTTTGTCAATAAAGCCTTTTTCCTGTAAAAACTCCGCTCGTTGAAAACCATCAGGTAATGCTTGATTTAGCGTTTGTTCTATTACCCTTGGACCCGCAAAACAAATTAATGCTCCAGGTTCAGCAATAATAATGTCTCCTAGCATCGCAAAAGATGCACTTACACCACCTGTTGTTGGATCAGTTAGTATCGATATATACAATATTTTTGCTTCTCTATGCCTTGCAAGTGCTGCTGCTGTTTTAGCCATCTGCATTAACGAATACAGTCCTTCCTGCATCCTTGCACCACCAGATGCTGAAAAAATGAGCAATGGCAGTTTTTCATGCGTTGCCCGCTCGATCGCTCTTGTGATTTTCTCACCAACTGCGCTACCTAGGCTTCCCATCAGAAAATTGCTGTCCATTACTGCTACAACACATTTCTTACCTCGTATTTTTGCATACCCCGTAACAACCGCCTCATTGAGTCCTGTTTCAATTCGCAACTTTTTAAGTTTTTGTGGATATCCAGGAAAATTAAGGGGATTTTTACTGAGAATCATTTTATGAAATTCCATGAATGAATCCCCATCAAATAAATACCTAATTCGATCAATTGCTCTTAGGCGGAAATGATATTTACAGGTTGGGCAGACAAGTAAATTTTCTTTCACTTCTTCTACATGTAAGACATTTTCACAAGAAGGGCACTTCTTATACAAATCGCTTGGTACATCAATTTTCTCGGGCTCAATTGGTTGTTTATAGCGAAGCACTCGCTCTTTTCTTGCTTGAAAAATTGTAGTCACTCATAATTCCTCCTTTAATTTGATTGCATTAATTATTTAATTTTTTGAAATGAGTTGGGATAAATGAGGTATCAAACGTCCCACTAATATAATCTTCATTATTGATTATTTCATACTGAAAATCAATATTTGTTTTAATTGGTGTGATAATGCATTCTTCCAGACAACGTCTCATCTTCGAAATTGCTTCCTCTCTGGTTTTCCCATGAACAATAATTTTAGCCACCATTGAATCATATGTTGGTGACACACTACACCCTTGATACAAGGCGCTGTCAATTCGCACTCCATGTCCTCCCGGAAAAAATAAAACCTCTACTGGACCCGGGCTAGGTCGGAAATTATTAAATGGATCTTCTGCATTAATTCGACACTCAATTGCATGTCCTGTTAATTGAATATCTTTTTGTCTATATGTCAATTTTTGACCCATAGCCACTTTAATTTGCTCTTTTACTAAGTCAATGCCCGTGACCATTTCTGTTACCGGATGCTCAACTTGAATTCTTGTATTCATCTCAATAAAATAAAACAAGCCTGACTCTTCCACGAGGTACTCAATTGTGCCTACACCTTCATATTCAACATTTTTAGCCAAACGGATAGCGGCATCCCCCATCTGCTGCCTAAGCTTCTCACTTAAAAAAACTGATGGAGATTCCTCAACAACTTTCTGATTTCTTCGTTGAATTGAACAATCTCTTTCACCTAAGTGAACAACATTTCCATGCTTATCTGCAAGAATCTGAAATTCGATATGCTTAGGTCTAAGAATATATTTTTCCATATATAATGAGGCATCGCCAAAAGATGTTTGCGCTTCAAACTGTGCTGTTTTATAAGCCATTTCTAATTCTTCCTCACGCTCAACAACGCGCATACCTTTTCCACCACCACCACTGACTGCTTTAATCAATATGGGGTATTTAATCTTCTTGGCTGTCCTTTTGGCATCTTCTACTGATTTTAGCATGCCTAAACTCCCAAAAATAACTGGTACTTTTGCTTTAATTGCTAATTGTCGTGCCATTGCTTTATCACCCATTTGTGTGATCATCTCCGCTTTTGGTCCAATAAAATTAATCCCGCACTCCACACATCTTGCGGCAAATTCGGCATTTTCTGATAGAAAGCCAAAGCCTGGATGGATTGCTTCTGCTCCCGTTGCAATAGCAGCGCTTAAAATTGCTGTTTTGTTTAGATAGCTTTGTTGAACATCTCTTGGACCAACACAAATTATTTCATCTGCTAATTGCACATGTAATGAGGACTCATCACCTTGCGCATATATTGCAACAGTTAATATATTCATTTCATTGCATGCACGAATAATTCGAACTGCTATTTCACCGCGATTTGCGATAAGAATTTTCTTAAACATATTTTTGTTTCCTCACCTTTCAACTATAAAATGGCTATTCAATAACAAACAATGTCTGCCCAAATTCAACAACGTCTCCATTGTTGACGGCGATTGATTTTATTTTTCCCGATACTGTAGCCGTTATCTCATTCATTACTTTCATTGCTTCCACAATACAAATAACTTCTCCCACACTAACAGCTTGCCCAACTGCTACTAACGCTTTCTCTCCGGGAGCTGATTGTGCGTAGAAATTACCAACTAGAGGTGATACAATTTTGGTTCCACTTTCCTCTTCTTGTGTTTCTTTTATGCTATTAGTCCCAGGCAATCCAGCCACTGTATTACTGTAGCCCTGTATAATTGTTTCCTTTTGTTTTTCAATTCTTATTTTTGCATCTCCATCTTGAATTTCTAAAACTGTTAGATTAGATTTTTCAAGTAATGCAATCAAAGCTTCAACATTTTTAATATCCATTATATGGCCACCTCTTACTTTATTTTTGATTTTGGCACTTTAGTCTAAATGCACTTATATAGTATTATAGCACATCTCTTTAATTTCTCACGAATGATTTTTTACATGTTTTTAATTTTAGCTGTTGCTCTTATTTTCACTCACTCTGAATTTTGTTTATAATTTTTCTTAAATGTTGTATAATAAAGGAAAACAAATAATAAAAGAGGAGCTAATAAAATGATAATTAAACCATCTATTCGCATGAATGTTTCCTTCAATGCACATCCACTTGGTCTTAAGCAGTATGTCGACGAGCAAATCGCCGATATTAAGAAAGCACCTAAATTTACTAGCGCTAAAAAGGCTTTAATTATTGGTGGATCGACGGGATATGGTCTTGCCACTCGCTTAAATCTTGCTTTTGCAAGTGATGCTGATACTATTAGCGTTTCATTTGAATCAGCACCTACCGATAAAAGAACGGGGACTGCTGGTTTTTGGAATAATTTATATGCTAATCAAGCTATCAAAGCTGCCGGACTTTTAACAGAAGATTTTATTGGTGATGCTTTTTCCGATGAGATGAAACAAGCTGTGGCTAATTATATTAAAACAACATTTGGTGGGAAAATTGACTTGCTTGTTTACTCTTTAGCAAGTGGCCGTCGAACAGACCCAACAACTGGTACTACTTATACATCTTCACTCAAAGTAATTGGTGATACTTTCACTGGTAACTCTTATGACATAAGTGCCCAAGAAATTATTGAAAGAACGCTTGAACCAGCAACACCTGAAGAAATTGACCACACCATCAAAGTAATGGGCGGTGAAGATTGGCATCTCTGGGTTGAATTTTTACTTGAGGCTGGTTTATTAGCAGAAAACTTTAAAACGGTTACCTATTCATATATTGGTCCGCTTGCTACTAGTAAAATATATCGTGAAGGAACAATTGGAGCTGCTAAGGCACACATGGAGCAAACAGCCGTTGACTTAGATAAGCTACTTAAAACAAGGGTTCATGGCACTGCCTATTGTGCTGTTTGTCGCGCTGCTGTAACACGGGCTAGTGGTGTTATCCCGGTTTTTCCACTTTACAGCGCTGCTTTAATTAAAGTAATGACAAATAAGCAAATTGAAGAATTACCACATCAGCACATCTACCGCCTCTTACATGATATGATGTACGGAACAAAACCAGAATTTGACGCATCATCACGCCTTCGCCCTGATAATTGGGAAATGCGCGCAGATGTTCAACAGGAAGTTGACTTACTCCTTGCAGCTGTTACACCAAAAAATGTTAACACAATATTGGACACAACAAGTTTTTGCCGCCTATTTTTCCAACAAAATGGCTTTGGCTTTGCCAACGTTGATTACGATGCCGACATCCCATTACTTGATTTGCAAAAAGCTGCTCCATTTACTTTTATTTAACTATTTTTTTCTTTGTTATTTCTCATTTTTAATAGCGAATTAGTGATTTAGGATAATAACAACAAAATACTTTCACTTTTTCTCTTTTTTTTATCATTTAACTTGTTTTTTTCTCTGTTTTTCTTATAATTAATCATATACAATAAAAAGACAGAGAGGAATTAAAAATATGTTAGTAGTATTTTATAGCGAAACAGGAAATGTAGCTGAATTTGTAGAAAAAACAGGTTTAGAATCATTAGAGGTAATTAGTGGCTCAGAAACAACGGATGAAAATTTCGTTGTTGTTGTTCCAACAACAGGAGATGGAGATGTGCCTGATGCAATCTTAGAATTCCTTGAAGCACATGTAGATCAACTTAAAGGTGTTGCTGCAAGTGGAAACATGGGTTGGGAAGACACATATTGCTTCGCAGCCGATGTTATCAATGAGCAATACAAAGTGCCGGTTCTGGCGAAGTTTGAAGATGAAGGTACCGATGAAGACGTTGCAGCATTTAAAACTGCTGTAGCAGCATTATAATCACACAATAATAAAAAAGGCACATCCTCGTTATAGAGGATGTGCCTTTTTTTATTGTGCTCGTAATAAATCATTTGCTTTTTTAGCTATCTTTCGAAAAAAATGATTTAAACCCGATTTGCTAATCATCATATTTTTCTCTACTGTTAGTAAGTCGGCTAATTCCACTAAAGAAACGTCTTGATACTTTAACCGCATTTCAATAATTGCTGCCTCTTTCTCATTAAAGACATCTGCACCTAATTTGGCATACACAAAGCGAATGTTTTTAATTTGCTGGTCCGTTGCCTTTTGTGATTTTTGCTCATTAGCAACTTCACAATTAATTAAACGGTTCATTGAATTCATCATATCACGTGAAATTCTGACATCCTCAAAAGCAAAACGCCCTTTTATAGCTTGTAAAAAAGCAAGAAAATCACCAATCATTGTTGAATCTTTAATATATAATAAATATGCTTTTCGCCTTTGGACTTTTTTGAAGAGAATGTTAAAGGGGATCAGTGCAGCCATTACGCCATCAGCATGCTCTATTTGGGCGAAACTGATTTCTAGGTGGTAACTTGACAATTGCAAGTTATTTAAGCTTCCAGTGCCTAAAAAGAGCCCCTGTACATAAGATACCAATAGCTTCTCTTCCAGTTTATACGCTCCAGGCATTTCAAATAAAAAATTACTACCATCAAAAAAATGAATATTCGCTAAAAACTGTTTGCTATCATCTCGAATTCGCAGAACGTATAGCGTTTGTTTTTTTAATTTCACTGTTTTTCTTACGACTATTTCAATAATTAATTCGGGGAAATACTTACGCAATAATTGATACACTCTCCTAGCAACCACTGCATTAGCTGTTTGCACATCTACCCCTAATTTCATGTTATTAAAAGTAAGAGACCCATTTTGTTTAATGAATCCTGCTAAAAAGGCCGTCGCTTCTGAAAATGAAATATCGCTTAAATTGGCAGCTACTTCTTCTTTTACTTGTTGTGAAAAAGTTTGCTCTTTCTTTTCCGTTTTCATCATCTTTTTTGATTGTTCCATAGTATTGTAAGCACTCCTTATTTTCTAATATATCTCTAAATATGATCCAAGGCAATTGAATAAATAGCTGCTGCAATTTTAATTGAATCATGTCTAATTATTCCTCTTCTAATTTTTGCTACTCTTGAAAAAACAATTTCATATGGAATATCTTCTGTATTTGTCAATTTTACTTCTTGTGCCATTTCTGTTTTATAGGCATTTAAAATTTGCACGGGAATCGGTTGATCATTTACAACAACTTTGGTGATTTTTTTGATCCCATGCCGATAAAGTGCATTTACATGATCCTCAACTGTATAATTATCTGTTTCACCAGCTTCCGTCATAATATTACTAATATAAACAACATCTGCCCGCTTATTATTAGCAATTGCTTGTGCTACTTCAGGCACAATTACATTTGGCAAAACACTTGTATACAAGCTTCCAGGCCCTAAAACAATAACATCTGCTGCCTGAATTGCTTCAATTACCCCCGGAGAAGTACGCACCTCTGCTTCATAAAAAATTTCAGTCAGCGGACTAGTGAGCGACGAAAAATTTGATTCTCCCTCTACCAGTGTTCCATCAAGGCAACGACCACACAAAATTTGTGCTTTATTTGACAGTGGGAAGACCGTTCCATTAACATTGAGCATTTGTGCTGTTTTTTTGACCGCTAGGTTGAAATCACCATTATATATTTGTGTCATTGCTGCCAAAATCAAATTCCCCACTGGGTGTCCCTTTAAATAACTTTCCTCCTCTGGTGTATCACCTTGAAAACGAAATTGCAGTAATTGTTGTAGTTGTTCTGGCGAGTTACTTAGTGCAACAATTACGTTCCTAATATCACCTGGGGGGGGGATTTGTAACTCTTCACGCAGGACACCAGAACTCCCTCCACTATCTGCCACTGTTACGATTGCCGTTATCATTACGGGAAATGATTTAAGCCCCCTAAGGAACGTTGAAAGGCCTGTTCCTCCACCTATTGCAACTATTTTAGGCTGCTTACCAATATATTGCATCGCTACTCCTCCTATACGTATAACACTTATTTATTTTGCTCAAATCGCTTGATAACTTCGGCTTTATTTTTCTCCATATCACGGTGCTGCACAAAACAGATGTATTTCTTTTTAAAATCCTGATAGAATTTTTCGGCAAATGCAACAGAGCGATGTTGACCACCCGTACAGCCAAATGCTATAACAAAATTGTTCCTTTTGTCCTTTTTATATTTACTTAGGAGGAAGGTCAAATAATTCATTGTTTTTTCATATAGTTCTACGCCTTCCGCACCTTCTAAAACAAAATCATACACAAGAGCATCTTTTCCTGTTTTAAGCCGCATTGTTTCGTCATAGAATGGATTAGGTAAGTAGCGGACATCTAAAACAAAGTCGGCATCAAGTGGAATACCATGCTTAAAACCAAATGACATAAACATCACATTAAAAATACCTAGTTCGTTTGCTTCATTAAATAATGCTGTCAACCTAAGTGTCAATTCTTTCATATTAAGTTGTGAAGTATCAACAATGACATCGGCATTTTGCTTTAATTTTTGCATTAGCTGTCTTTCTTTTACAACCGCTTCCGCAAGCGTTGCTGTTGCCGATGCTAGCGGATGCTTCCTTCTTGTTTCACGATAACGACCTAATAAAACATTATCTTCGGCATCAAGAAACAATAATTCTATTTGATATTTTTTTTCATTTCTCTGATCTTTTAATTCATTGTATGCCGTTTGAATATTATTAACTGAATGATACTTAATATCAAAGATGAAGCCAATCTTTTTAGGAGTGGCTTCATCTTGTTTTTCAACTAAATCAACGACTAATGAAATAAATGTTGGTGGCATATTATCAATGCACATGTACCCTAGATCTTCTAACGCACTTTGTGTTGTTGTCTTCCCTGCCCCACTCATACCGCATACTAATAGTACTTTAAGCATGATTTTCATCTCCATCTATCTTATAAGATATTAGTTCTTTATAATTATTTTGATAATCAAAACTTGCATGTTTTAACTTTATTGGCATTTCTGCTTTGATTTCTACCAGTAATTTTTGTAATAATATTTTGTCCCCGCTGAACATTGGTAAATCCTCTATTTCATCGATATTTTTCCAAGCCAAAATTCCTTCTGGCGTTCTATTTAATAACGTTCCTTTAAATTTGGTTGCAAAAAAAGCATATAGCTGTAGGCCTTTAATATTACAACTGCTATCAATATTAGCATCAGTCCGTATTTTTGAAATTGATGCTAATATTGGTTCTACTATTAGTCCTGTTTCTTCTTCAAATTCTCGTTTTGCTGTTTCATACAATGTTTCTGAATTTTCTTGTTTACCACCTGGACCAACATAGTATTTTCTTGTGTTTTTATATAAAAACAATATTTTTTCTTCATGGATTAAATATGTAATGGCAACATTCATTTTTCTTCCCTCAATTTTCTTTGCTTATCTAGAGTCATCATTTCCTAGAGCTGCTTGAAAAATGCTTTTTAATGAGTTATCTTCATTTTTAATTTCATTTTCAACACGCGTGCGGTATTCATCTAATTGTTTTTGTTCTTCTGCACGAATTATCGATGCCTGGCTTACTACAACACGTCGTCTACTTGGATTTAATTCAGTAATTTGTACTTCCAATGTTTGTCCTTCTTTAAAGTTATCAGATAACTCTTGATTTTCTTCCAAGAGTGTCTCACGTTTATAAAACATTGCATCGACATATTGGATTAAATTAACCCATAAATGATTACGTTCAATTCGCTTAACTTTTACATTAACAATATCACCTACGTGATGTGTTTCCCACAGTGTATCCCACGGATCAGCTTCAAGCTTCTTAATTGATAACGATAGTTTCCTTTTATCCGCGTCAATCATAATGATTTTGACTTTTACTGCTTCATTTTCGGAGATGATATCTTTGAAATTTACGTATGTATCAAATGAAACTTCACTTTTGTGAAGTAGCCCTTCAACACCTGGTAATACTTCGACAAATGCACCAATTTCAATGATTTTCTTAATTTTTGCATCCACAACATCACCCGCTTTATATGTTGCCATAAATTGCTCCCATGGTGTTGGTAATAGTGCTTTAATTGATGCAATAAATTGATTATCCTTACGTATTTCTTTAATCATTACTTCAACTGTTTGACCAATTGTATAAATTGCTTCTAGTTCGGCAATTTGTAAATATGAGACTTCTTTACGAGGGACAAAACCACGAATCATGTCTTCGTATTGTACTTCCAACCCTGCCCCAACAATAGAAGTAATCTTCGTTTCTATTGTTTTATTTACTTCAAGTGTTGCCAGTGTTTCTACTCGTTTTTGTTTGTATGCCTGATCAACAAGCTTTCTTGCTGAAACAATAATTTGTTGTCTTTTCTCATCTATATCAGTAATGACAACATCAAATGCTTGATCAACGTAATTTTTAGGCTCCGCACCCTTAATACCAATTTGTGATACGGGCATAAAGAAAGTGAACATGCCTTTATGCTCTAATCCACCACGATTAAAGCGTTCAAATTCTAATGAAATTACTGCCTGCTCTTTCATTTTCTCTTTGTACTCTTCCATTAATACTTCTTTTTCAAAGGGTAATCTTGATAATAAGACTTGCTCATCACTAACAAATGTAATCATTGTTTTGATCTCATCTCCAACTTTTACTGTTTCTCTAAAATCGGATACCTGTTCAAAGCTATAGTGTTGCTTATCTATTTTGGCATCACATGATGCACCAACATCCATGTAAATAACATCTTTATCTACACCAATAACTGTTCCTATAATTCTTTCCCCGACTTTAAATGTTTTGATTTCTAATTCCATAATGCGCCTCCGTTATACTTTCTTGTTTTTTAAAAAACTTGCGTCTATTATACCAATTATAGCGCTTTTTTGCAATAGAACGCCGATAAGATTCCACTTATTCGTATTTTGCAACACCATCAGTTATTGTGTTGGCATCAATTACACACTTTTTCACCTTTTTATCTGGTAATTCATACATTATCTCAAGCATCATTGTCTCAATGATACTTCTTAACCCCCTTGCACCCAGTTTCTTTTGATAGGCAAGTGCTGCAATTTCTTTAAGTGCTGACTTTGTAAATTCAAGTTCTACTTCATCCATCTTAAATAATGCTTTATATTGCTTAACTAGAGCATTTTTTGGTTTAGTTAAAATGGCTAACAGTGCTTTTTCATCTAAGGCATCAAGCTGGCAAATAAGAGGTAGCCGCCCTACTAATTCTGGTATGATACCATAGTGAATAATATCTTCTGGCAATACTTCTACACTTTTATTGGTTGTTGACGCTTTATGCGTAAAACCAATGCCTTCACTGTCTTTTTGTCGTTTTTTCTGTACTGTTTGTAAATTAGCAAAAGCGCCTCCACAGATGAACAGAATATTTTTTGTATCTAATTGCAGGAATTCTTGATTTGGATGCTTTCGTCCGCCTTGTGGTGGCACATTGGAAATCGTTCCTTCAATAATTTTAAGCAGCGCCTGTTGAACCCCTTCACCCGATACATCGCGCGTAATTGAAGTGTTTTCCGATTTACGAGCAATTTTATCAATTTCGTCAATATAAATTATGCCCTGCTGAGCTCGCTCAATATCATAATCAGCAGATTGGATTAGCTTTAACAAAATATTTTCAACATCTTCGCCCACATAACCCGCTTCTGTTAATGTTGTTGCATCAGCAATAGCAAAGGGAACATCTAAGTATTTTGCTAAAGTTTGTGCAAGTAGCGTCTTTCCACTTCCCGAATCTCCTAGTAGCAGAATATTACTTTTCTCAATTTCAACTTCGTTACTTGCATATTTATTAAGCTCATTGTACTTTAGCCTTTTATAGTGATTGTAAACCGCCACTGCTAGTGTCTTTTTAGCTTTATCTTGGCCAATAACATATTGATTTAAGTAGGTATTAATCTTTTTAGGAGTTTTCATTTTAATATTTATTGGTTTTGGTTTTGGACTTTGATTATTTACTTCCATCACCATTGCCTCGTCATCTAAATCAACGCCTAGCACTGATTCGACCCACTGCTCAACTTCATCGTCTGATAAGTTTACCGGAGCATGATTTTTGATGATTTCTTCGATACAGCCAAAGCAAACATCGCCCTCAGTTGCTTTAATTAGTGGTCCCACTTCTTTATCGCTCAACCCACAAATTGTACATATTTTAGTTTTTTTACCACGCATATTTTATGCTCCTATCAATTAAATTATCCTAGCTTAATTTTGGAAAAAAAACCTTAACTTTTGTTCAACATATTGCTCAACTCATTAAGGCTTCTAGCGATTACTTTATATTTTCAATTAAAAATTGAATTGCTTTTTCCATTTTTAAATCTTCCGCTAAATTTGGCACAAGCGCTTTTAATTCTGTTGCTTCCATTTGATACATCCCCGCTAATTCAGCGATTTTAACGTCAACATCAACATCAGTTACTTCAATGTTTTCTGCCGCAACTACTGCTTCAAGTGCCAACGATTCTTTAATCTGTTTTGTTGCATCCGGTGTCATTTGTTCACGTAAAGCTTCTTCTTTTGTTCCTGTTAATTCGTAATACTTAGGTAAATCAATTCCTTGACCTGACAACTGTTGACCAAAATTTTCAAGCATCTTGTCAACTTGCATTGCTACCATTTCTTTTGGTAAATCAACTGTTAAGTTTTCAACTAATTGTCCTAAAACATCACTTTTAATTTTTGCTTCTGCATCCGCTGCTTTTTGTTTTGTTAATTTTTCGGAAACGTGTTCAACTAGTTCTACTTCTTTTTTAACTTTTTCTAGTTCTAATTTAGCGATGAGGTCCTCTGTTAATTCAGGTAAAATTTTTGTTTTAACTTCATGGACTGTAACTTTGAATACGGCTTCTGCCCCCGCTAAATCTTCTGAGTGATATTGCTCTGGGAAAGTTACTGTTACATCAACTACATCCCCCGCTTTTGTCCCAACAAGTTGTTGTTCAAATCCGGGAATAAAGCTATTACTTCCCAAGACTAGTGAATGATTCTCACCTTTTCCACCATCAAATGCAACACCGTCTTTAAATCCTTCAAAGTCGATTACAGCTGTATCACCATCAACCGCAGCATCTTCTTTTAATTCCATTTCTGAAAAGCGATCCACCATTGAATTAATCTCCGCTTTAATATCTTCTTTTGTTACTGTTGTCTCTGCTTTTTCTACCGTTAGTCCTTTGTATTGTCCAAGTGTTACTTCTGGTTTAGTTGCAACAGTTATCTTGATTGTTAATTCTTTACCTGGCTCAAATTTTTCTAAATCTACTGATGGGTAAGCCACTGGATTTACCTCTGGATTATTTTCAAGTGCCTGACGGTAAACAACCGTGATAACTTCATCTAATGCATCTTGATACAAACTCTCTTTACCATATTTCTTTTCAAAAATTGCTTGTGGTACTTTACCTTTTCTAAATCCTGGCACTGAAACCTCAGCCGAAACTTTCTTATATGCTTTTGCAACCGCTTCTTCAAATTGCTCTGGTGTAACCTCAATGATAAGTTCCGTGTAATTTCCTTCTAGTTTATTAATTGTTGTACTCATTTTATAATAACCTCCATTTAATTTTTATGTGCATAATTATCCTGATAATTGATACGCACATAA
The DNA here is from genome assembly GCA_051652245.1 of Culicoidibacterales bacterium. Classification (GTDB taxonomy): domain Bacteria; phylum Bacillota_I; class Bacilli_A; order Culicoidibacterales; family Culicoidibacteraceae; genus BHER01. The sequence goes on from JBOFTV010000088.1 coordinate 22,441, forward strand.
AACGTATTCAAGTCATCCTATATTTTTACACTATACCCTAATATGATAGTAGAATATACCCTATTTGTCAAGCATTAGCTACATTTTGTCCCCTTTTTTCTTTTTAAAAAAGTCTCTCGCTTTAATTACAATTTCCACCCTCGTCCGTAAATAAATCTTCCAAAATGAATCTAAATATCTTTTTTATAATTTTACTCATTTTATCGCCCCCTCATCTATACTTTCGCAATTTTTCTTTGTTTTATTCGATGTTTTTTGCTTGTAATATGATATTATAGTAGGATACCCAATAATTTTACACGTTTAGGAGGCGTTTTATGATAAAAATATTAATTTCGGCATTTGTATTGATGCTTACATTAAATAATACTATTCCTTCCTCTGTGGGAGGAACAAATAGCCAAACTCTTCAACCCGATGTAGTCAATAGCACACCATTACCTCAAGAGGTCAAAGTTGATGGCCAACTGACTTACGTTGGTGATGCAACAACAGTTAGTTCTAGTGCTTCACCCGAGGCATCAGAAGTTGCCTCCAGCAAAGTTATTCCTACAATCATCCCTAATCCTGAACCAGAAACTGAACCATTAAGCGACCAACCCCAAATCCAAGATGCTCAAAAACCAGTACCTGGGGTGGAAAGTCAACCTGATAAAGTGCCTAGTGACGCTACAAGTTCAGTGACACAAAATTATCAATTTGCCTATTCAAATGAAAGTAATGCCTGCACTACAATGCCTTTATACAATTATAAAACATTAAAAGCACATAGTTATATTGATTGTCTTGGTTACTTGATGGAATACCTTGGTGATAACCCTGATTTTGCGTTTTATGATGTAAGATTCCAAGGCTCAATCTACGCTGTTAGGAAAACTGATATCGCAACCCTATATCGAGCAACAGATATCAAAAGTATGCCGTATTACATCAATGATGGTGGCTATGTTACGCACTATATCGAGAGAAACCCTGTGAAAGAAGAGCCCCCAATCTACATATCTAAATTGGGCTACGCTCCCTCATGGATGATCCCGGGTCAGAAGTATTTTAGTTTTGATGGCATCTATTTTCAAACTGATATCGCCAAATTAGGTAAATATGATAATGCCGAAGGCAGCATCAATGAATCCTTACCATACTATGACTACTATCTCTATCTTCCCCTTCGAAGTCAGACAACCTACACGGGAGAACAACTCTCACGCGCTTTCAGATATTTTTATGATAGCAGCTCTTACAAAAACAAAACTTCAAAGATGATTAATAGCGGTCCCGCTTTTACAGAAATACAAAATAATTTTGGCACAAATGCACTTCTTGTAATGGCAATGGGTGTCCATGAAAGTGCCTATGGAACTAGTCAATTTGCTATTGAGCGAAATAATTTATTTGGTGTTGGTGCTGTCGATACTGATCCAAGTCTGGCAGCAAAGTTCGACAGTATTGCTGCTGGCATTACCGAACAAGGTAACTTTCTTTCTTGGGTTTATGCTGATGCCGATTATCCAACAGGCCTCAATTACTATGGTTCTCACTTGGGGAATAAATCATCAGGCATGAATGTCAAATATGCCTCTGATCCGTTTTGGGGTGAAAAAATTGCAAGAACAATGGCAAGTTTTGACCGCTATCTAGGTGAAAAAGATTATCGAAATAGCGATATTGCCATCGTTAAACAGGGAGCAACCGTCTATTGGCAAGAGAATGGTATCCAAAAAGCCCATACATATAAACAGAGCACTAGCACCCAAGATAACATGTACCCTGTGGTCCTCGAAAAAAGTGCATTGTGGAACACAATTGCCATGGAACCATCCTACAATGCAAACAAGGTTGTAGGCCCCCGCTATCCAGAAGGTGGTAAATATAATCGCCGTTACAAAGGTTTTGTCAACAGCAACCAATTAATTATTATCTACCAAAATAAAAAATTCCCAAATTTAACCCCATTGCCGGAAGTTAGCTTCTATTCTTAAATAATCGGACAAAAATAGTGAGCTAGAGTATAACTATTTTTGTCCGATTTTAAGTTTTTATTGTATAATAGGAGATGTATTTTTAAATTATTAGATAGGAGTTTTAATTATGCTACAGCAAATCAAACAATCGATTCAAAATAAACTGCGCTACGCCCATGGATATGATAATTTGAATCGTTTTTTATTATATGTCCTTCTTGTTCTATCAATTGGGAGTATTTTTTTCAATAATTTTTATTCGTTCATTGGATATTTTATTCTTTTCCCGATTATCGTGTTTCGTTTTTTTTCAAAAAATTATCGGAAGCGGACGACTGAAAACCAGGTTTATTTACGTGCCAAAAGAACTTTAACTAAGCCTGTTATTAATTTGTTTCAGTATCTCGTTGATTTACCTAAGTTTAAGTATTTTAACTGCCCCACTTGTCGAGCTACGATTAGAATTCCACGCAAAAAGGGGCAAGTTAATATCACTTGCCCTAAATGTAAATCACAATTTTTGGGTAAAAGTTAGTGAGCTGTAGGATTACAGCTCACTTTTTTCTAGTTTAGCATTAGGATGGCGTACGTTAACACCGTTGCAAAGCTGACCCATAAAAAATATGGTCCCATTAGCCACATGACAACTGGGCGGGCTTTAAGCATTGTTAATTGCAACATGACCAATAATAGCCACAAAATTGTAATATCAATTGCAGCAAGCAAATTATTTTGCCCGATGAAAAATATTGGTGACCAGATAAAATTTAGCAGAAATTGCAAGCTAAATAACCAAATTGCCATTTTCTTATTTGCTGTGCTATCCATTGTTAAAATTAGATAAAAACTAATTCCCATAAGCAGATACAGTACGGTCCATACAGGACCAAATAAAAATGCTGGTGGTGCAAAAGGCGGCAATATAAGTACTTTATAGTACATTTTTGCACTTACTGCAAAAATCCCTCCCAATAAACCACATCCCCAGACACCAATTGTGCAGAGCCAAAACTTTTTGTCACTTAATATTTTCTTCATAAAAAAAATCCCCTTCCTTTTTATATTGTTAACTTTAGCAAAATTGCCCGACCTTTGCAAGGTTTTATGGTAGAATCCCCTTATTTTTATGGTATACTTAGCTTATTAAAAATAAATGGAGGTTATTATTATGAAATATCGTCAAGTTGGTCACTCGGGGCTGCGTGTTAGTGAAATTACATTGGGTAGTTGGCTTACCTATGGTAAAAGCGTTGCTGACAATACTGCTGAACAAATTATTGCACGCGCTATTGAATTAGGCATCAATTCATTTGATTGTGCTGATGTTTATGAACTTGGTGCAGCAGAGCGTGTTCTTGGAAAGTCCCTTGCTCCTTACACACGTAGTGACTTTGTGATTTCTACTAAGGTTTTTTGGCCTATGAGTGCTAATATTAATGATCGCGGGTTGTCGCGGAAGCATATTATGGAGAGTATTGATAAAAGCTTGGAGCGCCTACAAATGAATTATGTTGATATTTATTATTGCCATCGCTATGATCAAAGTACGCCTTTAGAAGAAACACTTGAAGCTTTAAATGATATTATTAGAATTGGTAAAGCATTATATGTTGGTGTTAGCATGTGGAGTGGTGATCAATTACTCCATGCCAAAGAAATTATTACCCGTCGTGGATTTAGTCAAATCATTGTTAATCAACCACCCTATAATTTAATTAATCGCGACATCGAAGCATATGATATGCCCGTTTCCTCTCGCTTAGGAATTGGTCAAATGGTTTATTCTCCCCTTGCTCAAGGCATTTTAACTGGTAAATATAATACCGGTATTCCAAGTGATAGTCGGATGGCAAATCCAGCTATTTCTGGGACAATGAAAGATGACTTTACTAATAAAATAGCATTGGCACGACAGTATCAAGTCATTGCCGATTCACTTGAGATTCCCTTGGCACAGCTGTCCCTTTCTTGGATTTTATCACATAAAGAAGTTGCCTCTTGTATCATTGGAGCAACTTCCGTTCAACAGCTCGAAGAAAATGTTTTAGGCATCCATTTTACTTGTACACCCGGAATACTAGAGCAGCTTAATAAAGTTTTTAATCACCATTCAGCAATATAATCAAAAAAAAGCGTTTCTGCCTCAAAATTGGCAGAAACGCTTTTTTATTATGCTGTTGTATTTTGACCTTTGGCAAGTGATTCAAGGTTTTTCTCCATCAAAGTAAAATAATCTGTGGCAACTGTTACAGTTTCAATGTTGTGTAGTGTCAGCTCTTGAAGTTTATGTTGACCCTTTAGAACATTTATTGCACTATTTGCTTGAATATTTTCTTCTGTATAGATAAATTTGATGTTATTTTTTCCGATGTATTCATCTAGACTAATTAATGATGTTTGTGTACTCTCACTGTGGTCTGCAGTATCAGTTATGCCCCTCTGCTCTAACCCATAGCGATTTGTTAGATAGATGTATGCAGCATGTGATACGACTAATTTATTCTGTGTTTTTGTACTTAGTGTTGTGCTGTATTTTTTGTCTAGTGCTGCAAGCTTCGTCTTTAGCCCTTTACTGTTAGCCTCAAATTTACTTTTTGCTTCTGGTTTTAATTCTATTAGCGCCCCTGCTATTGCTTCTGATAATTCTTGAGCTAGAATTGGGTCAAGCCAAATATGTGGATCTAATGATTCTTTGAGCGTACTACCATGGTCATCACTCCCCCCATGATCATCGATATCTAATTTTTCTGGTTCTGATTGTCCTACTATATTATTGCTTGTATCTATTTGTTTTGCCATTATTTGTGCTCCAGCATATTTCGACTCCAAAACGAGATCAATTTCTGCCCCTGCAAGTCCAGGTATTTGTTTAAATTCTGTTTCATTTTCTAATTTAATAAACCATTGAATTGTCTGATATGCTGTTTTCCCCAAATCACGGGCTTTAATTTTTACGATATCTTTTGTATGATAATGTTCTTCAATACCTTCTAGGTGCATTGTTATTGGGTGGGTGTGATCATGGCTACTATGGTCTTCTTTTTCCTCACCATGATCGTGGTCATCCCCTTGAGATGCAACCATTTTAATATTTTGAGCAACATTGAATGTTTTAATTTTATTATTTACTTGCTGAATTTTGCTGCCAATACTGACATAGTCACCTGCTTCAATATTGATAAAAGCATCTGCTTCTGTAACAACTGCTGCATCAGTTTGTGTTAATTCAAAGTGATGTGGATTTCCCGTTAATGAGAAGACAACTTCTACTTCATCAGCTCCAATTGTTTCAATAAACTGTTTTAATGCATTCGATGTTGTTACAATTTGAATTTTTCCATTACTTTTTTGGGGCGTGCAAGCCACCATTGTGATGGCGAGTAGCGTTAAGATTAACATTTTTCCAATTTTCATTTTATTTCCTCTTTTCCAAAATTTATTAAGCAGATAATAAAGATACCTTTTATCTTCTATTGACATTAAATAAATGCAATACCTCAATGTATTGCATCTTTTAGTGTTTTCGTTGATAGGTAAGCTTCCATTTGTTCTTCGTATTCCCTCATAATAGCATCAATTTTACAGCTATTAGCTTTATCTTCACAACCTTTAAACAGCGGAATTTGCCCTTCAATTGCTTGAATGATTGCCAAAAAATTAATTTGATCGGGCTTTTTAGCTAAGCTATAACCACCCAAAGCTCCCGGTGATGATTCAACTAATCCTGATTTTGTCAGTTTTGTTAAAATCTTTGAAAGATACGTTGGTGATATGTCTTGATATTTTGCTAGTTCTTGGACACCTTTTTTTGCTTTATCTGGTACCTTTGCTAGTTCTAGCATTGTATGTAGGGCATAATTTGTTGCTTTTGAGTAATTCATGATTTATCTCCTCCAAAAGTAGATTGTAGAGTTACTATGTCTATTATACTGCTTATGTTAGCTTCTGTCAATTTTAATATTTTTCTACTATCCACTAATTACTTTTTTTTAAAAAAAAAGGCGGAAATTATTTTTTCAAGTAACAATTTTCGCCTTTTCCTATATTAGTTTTAAGTAGACTGCTCTTATTGCATCCAATCCAATTATTATTTTTGCGTGTGGGGCAGCAATATTTAATCGCAAGTAGTTTCCACTGCTATGCAGGTATGTACTCCCCCCCATTATTGCAACCTTTTCTGCTAATAACATTTTTTGAATTTCCTGCTCACTTGTCCCAAATTTTTCGATATCAAGCCAGATAAAATATGTTGCTTCCGGTTGAATAAATGTGAGCGGGAGTTCATTATCAATAATATATTTTTCAATTATAGTATGTGTTTTTTGTAAATATTCCTTCATTTGATCAAGCCAAATTTTACCATGATCATATGCTGCCACTGTAGCAATTAACCCTAGTGTTGACGCTGATGATAGACAGTCAATTTTCCTTAGGATATGCAGGTACCGTTGCTGTAATGCTTGATTCGGTAAAATCATATACGCACAAATTAATCCCGCTGTATTAAAAGTCTTACTCGCGCTTGTAATTAAGGCGATTTTCTGGTCCATCTTATATTCTGCTGCATATTTACTAATCGGAATATGGACGTTCGGTTGGTAGACAAAATCCATATGAATTTCGTCGCTAATAATGAAAATATCGTTTTGTTGACATATTTTTAATATTTCTTTGATTGTTTCTGCTTTAAAGACGATTCCGGTCGGATTATGTGGGTTACAAAATAAGAAAACCTTTGTTTCTTTTTGTTGACAGAGTTTTTCAAAAGCCCTTAAGTCAATCCCATTGTCCTTGCCAATATGCCAGTATTTTTGGGGATATTCTAGTCCCGCTAATAAGGCTGTGAACCCATCATATGATGGGTTGTTAACAATAACTGTCGGTTTAACTTCGCCTTGTTGACCTAACATTGATAGGACTGTTTTGATCATGTACATCACTGTTGGACCATAGACGATATCTTCAATTTCAATGTCGGTTGTAAACTCCGTTTTAAACCACTTTTTAATGGCTGGTGCAAATGTGCTATTGTTCCAGCGCGTATAACCGAAAATTTGATGTTTTAGGCGATTTTCTAGTGCTTTTGTGATTGCGGGCGCTGTGTTAAAATCACTATCTGATATTGTAAAGGGGGTTAGGTCTTTTTGACCAAAGCGGTCGTAGACGAAGTCCCACTGGGTGCAGTCTGTTCCCTTTCGTTTTATTATTTGATCAAAGTTATACTTCATTTGATATTCCTCCGTTAAAGTTGCTTTTCCATTTCTAGTCTAACAGATGCTACTTGTGGTCCAATTATTACTTGGATATTTGTTTTATCTAGAACCATAACACCGATTGCACCATTTTTCTTGAGTGCTTTTTCATCGATTATTGCTGTATCTTTTAAGACCATTCTTAATCTTGTAATACAGTTGTCAATTACTTCGATATTTTGGCGTCCTCCTAGAGCTGTAATTAAATTATGAGCCTGATCACTAATTTCTAGCTTAACTACTATACCTTGATCTTCACCCTCCAAAAAGTCGTCACTTTCACGTCCAATTATTGGGAGATTCCATGTTAAAATAACAAATTTGAAAATAAAATAGTAGAGCGCAAACCAAACTACTCCCACAACTGGCACAAGATACCATTTAGTTGCTGTCCCCTGTAAAATACCAAAAACAATAAAATCGATGATATTTCCATCAGTATTTCCAATTGTGACTTGGAGCAGTCCCATGACCATAAATCCTAGCCCCGTTAACACCGCATGAATACCATAAAGGACGGGTGAAATAAATAAGAATAGGAATTCTATTGGTTCGGTAATCCCCGCCACAACACAGGCAATTACACCCGAAATTAACATTCCTTTGACTAAATGGCGTCTTTTTTCATCAACTGTGTGGTACATTGCAAGGGCTGCTGCTGGTAGACCAAACAGGAATGATGGCATCTTTCCTTGCGATAAAAATTGCGTTGCTGTTGGACTAAATGGTGTTCCACATTCTAGTTGCGCATAGTAGATATTTAGCGCCCCTGATATTGGAACAGCGCAAACCTCTTCTGTTCCTCCCGCTTCAGTAAAACGAATCATTGCCACTAAGATGTGGTGAAGTCCAAAGGGCAATAGCAGTCTTTCTCCCGCACCAAATACGAACGGGCCAAATGGACCAGCTCCTAAAATAACATTACCCACACTATTAATTAATCCGGCAAAAATGGGCCAAATGAAAGGAATCATTAAACCGACAATTGCAGCGCAGACACTCGTAATAATTGGGACGAACCTTGGTCCACCAAAAAATGATAGTGAATCCGGTAATTTTATTGTATAAAATTTCATATGGAGTTGTGCGGTAATGATCCCGATGATGATTCCACCTAATACTCCTGTATCAAGGGATTGAATACCTAAAATCATTGCTTGACCTGAATGCTTCATCATTTCAGGGGGTGCAAGCTGCATTGATTCTCTAAGATAAAAATTGGTAATCATATGCATGACCATGTAGCCAACAAAACCACTAAATGCTGCCACACCTTTTTCTTGGCGTGCTAGTCCAAGGGGAATGGCAATGGCAAACATAATTGGGAGATAGGTAAACGCAAATGCTCCTAATGTTGAAATAAAACTAAAAAATGTTTGTAAAATTGGGTTCCCTAAAAATGGAAGCAACTCAATGGTTGGATCACTTGTAAAAGAGCTCCCTACTCCTAATAAAATTCCCATGAATGCTAATAGCGATACTGGGAGCATAAATGTCTTTCCTAGTCCTTGAAAAAATTCCCAAAATTTTTGTTTCATAATAATTTCCTCCTAAAATTTGTTTAATTTTCGGCCATATTTTCAGCTAAATATGTTGGTCATGCCCTAATTATGGTAACACCCCAATTTATTATAGTATTCGCTGATAGTGTAAAATTAAATACGCATGCTCTTTAAGTGGAATGAGACATTCATATTTAATTTCAACATGCCTAATCACTTGTTGCACAAATTCGGCAATTCGTGGATATGATTTAATCACTAAACTTGTTAGTTCATCGGGTTGTTCTTCTACCATCTGCTTGCGTACAACACGCTGGGCAAAGAAATTTAAATGGGTCATTAAACGGAGGTAATCCAACGATTCTTCATCAAACACGATCGCAAATTCTTGTTGTGTTTGATGCAAAATATCATGGACTAATTGTGTTGTATCTAGTGTTGTTAGCATATCGGGTGTATTACTCGCATTAACAATATGCAAAGCAATGAACCCCGCTTCTTCTATGGGGAGTTCCCACTGCAATTCATCATAAATGATTTTCAATGCGGAAATGCCAATTGAAAATTCTTTTTTGTAGAGTATTTTAATTTCACGAATTAACGGATTTTGAAAAATAATATTCTGTTCTGCCCTTTTGGCGGCAAAACTAAGATGATCTGTTAGGAGCACATAAAGGAGCTCATCCAGTTTTCGACCCAATTTTTCTTGGGCAAAATTAATTATCTTCTCCGTCACATCAAAATATTTGACACTTTCTTTTTCAAGAATCGTGGCAATTTTACTGCCTACTTCCGAAGATCTCAGCGTATAGACTTTCTCAATTAATTCTTCGTTAAGGCGTTCGCCCTTCTTTTGATCAAATCCAATTCCTTTTCCCATAATCAAGGATTCTGCACCATCAATAAAACTAGAAACAACATTATTATTAATGACTTTATTTATCCGCAAATCAGCACCTCCTCACTTTATCTTTTCATGAAAAAAAGACAATACCTAAAAACAACTAATCCCCGTGCGATGACCGTTTATTTTAGGTATTGCCCTTCAAATTAAGGTAACAAGCCTTATTATTTACTTTACACCTTGATTATACATTAATTTTGAATGGTTGACAATTATTTTTTCAAAAAAATATAGCGGTTACATTTTTTCAAACTATGTCTCGTTTACTATTAGTGTATAGCAAAAAGCGATTAACCCTATTCACATAGAGTCAACTCGCTTTTTTTAAAAAAAATATATAAGTGCCTAGGGTTATATTTTGGGTGGGAATTAAAAGCTTACGCTTTATTAAAAATTGCTGTATATTTATTAATTAAATATTCCGTATAATATTTACTATTAAACGCTTCTCCCGTTGTATCTCGTATTAATTCCTTCGGTGTCTTCGCTTTTCCATACTGATGAATATTTTCCGCCAAAAATGCTGTAATTGGTGTCAAATCGCCCTCTAGCAAACAAAAATCAACATCTACGGATTTTAGCATTGTTTGATAAAACTGTGCACTATATGCCGAACCGAGCGCATATGTTGGGAAATAGCCGAACAAACCTTGTGACCAGTGGATATCTTGTAACATGCCTTCTCCCAGTGTTTGTGGCGTAATTCCTAAATATTCCACCATCTTCTGATTCCACGCTTCGGGTAATTGCTCCACCGTAATTTCATCATTGAAAATCATCTTCTCCAAATCATAACGCACCATAATATGTAATGGATACGTCAACTCATCAGCCTCAACGCGAATAAAAGATGGTGAGACTGCGTTAATATGCAAAATAAAATCATCCAAACTAACCAGCCCATACTCATTTGGAAAAAAAGCTTGTAGCACTGGATAAATTGGCTTCCAAAAACTCTTTGTCCGTCCAATAATATTTTCATAAAAACGGGATTGCGACTCGTGAATGCCCATGGAAACGCCCGTACCTAAAGGCGTTTGTGTCAGTTCTTCGGCTATATTCAATTCATAGACAGCATGTCCAAATTCATGGAGGACACTAAAAATACTTGAACAAATATCCGTTAAATCGTACCTTGTTGTAATCCTAGCATCATCGTTACTAAAAGACATACTAAATGGATGTGCACTTTCATCAAGTTTTCCCCGTTGAAAATCATAGCCCGCATAACTTGCTAAAAATCTCATAAATTCCATCTGCTTCTCTTTCGGAAAATATCCCGCTCCAATTTTAGCATCTTTAATTGCCTGCATTTCCTCATTTTTCAATAGTATCTGTAAAAAAGGAACAAGCTTTTCTTTGACATCAGCAAAGAAACCATCTAATTCGCTCACCGTTAAATTTGGTTCATAATCATCTAATAGTGCATTGTATTTATTGCCCTCATAACCTTGATAATTGATGTATTTCTTTTGAAAATTGATTACTTCTTGTAGTGTTGGTGCAAAAATGCTAAAATCATTTGCATTTCTTGCTTCAATCCATTTGCCATGGCTTACTATTAGTAATTGATTATAGCTTGCGTATTCAGCTACAGGGATTTTGGTCAGCTTTTTAACATCTCGTAGCAGTACTTCCACCATCTTTTGCTGATTACTTGTTAGCTCTGTGCCTTGTGCTTCCACAAGCATCTCTTCTAAGCCACTTTGTGTCATTTCCTCGTGATAAATGCGTGCCAATGTTTCTAGTGTATTACCAATTTTAGCTAGCGATTTTGATGGTGCACCTGTTTCCATATCGTAAGCAATTATATTTTCAGCATGCTTGAGCGCATTTAGTCTATCCATTTTCTGTTTTAAATTGTTCCAGTCAATCATTTCGATCAGCCCTTTCTTCTTTAATGTCTGCCCTTATTATACCCGATTTTAGCTTAAAAAAAAAGGGGGCCACCCATTTCTTCACATGTTAATCATACTTGAATTTCGGCAATAATCTGAGGAGTAAAACCACTAGAAAAGTGACTCCCAACAGCATTGCGACCACACCGCTTGCCGGTAGAACTAGATAATATGATGCAATAAAGCCAATAAACATTGTTAGCTCACTAATAATAATTGACCAAACAATCGTTTGCTTAAAACTATTAGTAAAGGGCATTACAATCATAACCGGTAAATTCATTAATGCGGACACAAGTAGAACGCCGACAAATTTTGTTGAACTGGCGATAATTAATGCCAGCATAATAAAGAAAAATGTATTGATATAGCCTTCTTTGACCCCCTTTGTTTTAGCAAAAACTGAATCAAAAGTTGTCATTAACAGAATTCGATAAAATTTCACCATGAACAATACGGAGGCAACAACAATACCCACAATTAAAAGCACATCGACTGTTGTTAAGGTCACGATATTACCAAATAAATAATCGGATAAATCCGTTTTAATTTTTGAGAGCTCATACATCACGATTGCTGACCCGAGGCTGAAAGTCATAACAAATGAGAGCGCTATTTCTTTTGAACTACTAAATTTGCTATTGATGTAACTGATCATTAATGCTGTTGCTACAGCAAATAGCATTACCGTGTAGACGGGCGAAAATCCAACGGGCAAAATTCCAAGTCCAATTAATAGGACCGTAAAGGTACTCGCTGAAAATGACACATGACCTATTGTATCAGGGATTAGACTTGCCCTTTTAGCCACAACAAAGACACCAAAAAGTGGACTAATAAAAGCAATTAGCAAGCCAGCAATATAGGCATTCTGCATAAAACTATACCTGAAAATGGCTTCAATTAAACTTAATTTCATACTATTTCCGCCCCTTCCGGTTCGCAAAATAGGCAGTGATTATTATGCCAGTGGCGATATTCTGTTTGATTGCCATCAAAGGCAATCCCATGACTTAGCTCGATAACACGCGTTGCCTCTTTTGTTAGAAAATGAGTATCATGCGTTACCATGATAATTGTTTTTCCCATTTTGTGTAGTTTAGCAACGAGTTCATAGAAACTTTTACTCGCTGCCATATCTAAGCCAACCGTTGGTTCATCCAAAATAAGAACCTCCGGATCACTTAACAGGGCGCGAGCAATAAATACGCGCTGCTGCTGTCCACCTGATAGCTTAAGTACTGAGCGATGAGCAAATTCTGACATCCCTACAACCTCTAGACTATAATTAACCATCTCCGCTGTCACCTTAGTCTTCAGTCCCATTGAAACAACTTCACGCACACTTACGGGAATAGCAATATTAATATGTGAAGCGCGTTGGGCAACATAACCAATTTTCGACCATTGCGAAAATTGGTGAACGCCAATATCTTCAATTTTAATGCTCCCACTTAGTGGCTTAACCAAACCCAATAGGCATTTAATGAATGTTGATTTCCCTGATCCATTTGGACCAAGCAATAAAATATATTCTCCCTTTTCTATCGTAACCGACATATTAGAAAAAATTTGCTGCGTTCCGTATCCAAATGTGACATCTTTAAACACAAACATTTTATCCCCTCAACTTTCTTTCCTTACTATTGTAAGTTCCTTTTCTAATTATAGACTGTATTTGTCTATAAGTCAAAATAAAACTTGATTTTAGTCAACAATTTCTGATTCCTCAGCAATAATTCCGTCCTCTAGTTCAATGAAATCATCTTCAGCCTCCGATTCCCCTTTTTGCTTTGGTGCTTTTCTATTTTGCTTGTAAGCATTTGCTAAATCTAAAATTGCTGACCATGCTTCATTTTTTCCCCATGTATTTTCTGCTGATGTTGGTACTAATATTATTCCATCACCTGTGGTAATGCCTAGTGTCTGTTGGACAACTTTCATATGGGCGGGAAGCTTATTTTTTCCAACTTTATCGGCTTTTGTGCAAAGTACAATCATTGGAATTTCATAGTAGCGCAGGAACTCAAACATCTGAATATCATCCTGCGTTGGTTTATGACGGACATCAATCAACAAACAAACGCCCGCACATTGTGACCGTTTTTCAAAATACATGCTAATCATTTTTGAAAAAGCATCTTTTTGCTTTTTGGGAACTTTTGCATAGCCGTAGCCAGGGACATCGACAAACATTAGTTGGTCATCTAATTTATAGAAATTCAGTGTTTGTGTTTTACCTGGTCTTTGGGAAAAGTAGGCCAGCTTTTTACGGCCCACAAGCATATTAATTAATGACGATTTACCCACATTTGAGCGACCAGAAAACACGATTTCAGGTAAATCAGAATGAGGAAATTGTTCCTCGTAGACTGCTGTTCTTAAATATTCGGCATTTTTAATTTTCACTTTATTTAACTTCCTTTTTTTCGGCAAAAAATTGCTCCAGAAGGAGCAATTAATTTACATTATTATCTTTTTGGTAGTGGTGTATCGCTATTGTTAAATGCAATTGGGAGAATATCAGCAAGTGTTTTTGCTGGTAAAATCGTCAATGATTCTTTGACTGTTTGTGGAATATCATCAATATCTTTGATATTTTCTGCGGGAATAATAATTGTTTTGAGGCCAGAACGATGAGCGGCCATCGCTTTTTCCTTAAGTCCACCAATTGGTAAGACGTTTCCTCTTAATGTTATTTCTCCAGTCATCCCAACCGTTCGTTCAACTTCTGTATTTGTTAAAACCGAAATAACTGCTGTTGCAATCGTAACACCTGCTGAGGGGCCATCTTTGGGTACGGCACCTTCTGGAAAGTGAATATGAATCGTATTTTTATCAAATAATGCCATATCTATTTTCAAGTTTTCGGCCTGTGATTTAACATAACTAATCGCAATCATTGCTGATTCTTTCATGACATCACCAAGTTTTCCCGTTAATACTAGATTCTCTTTTCCCGGATAAATACTTACCTCAACTGGTAACACATCGCCACCAAATGATGTATAGGCAAGCCCCGAAACAACGCCTACTTGATTTTCCTTGTCAATTGTTGTGTACCGATATTTAGGTTTTCCGAGGTACTCTTCTAATTGCTCTTCGGTTACACGGAATGTTTGTGTCATATCATCACTAAATTTTGCAGCAACTTTTCGACAAATTTTAGCAATTTCTCTTTCTAGTCCACGAACACCCGCTTCACGCGCATACTTTTTAATCATTGTTTTAATAGTTTGCTCTTCTATAATTAAGTTCTCCGGTGTCAAACCTGATGCTAAAAACTGTTTAGGCATAAGATATTTAAGTGCGATTGCTAATTTTTCTTCTTCCGTATAACTCCCTAATTCGATCACTTCCATGCGATCATAGAGTGGCTCGGGAATACCTGAAAAATAGTTTGCCGTCATAATAAATAAGACATTTGATAAATCAACTTCTTCTTCAATATAATGATCAGAAAAATGTGTGTTTTGCTCTGGATCAAGCACTTCTAATAATGCTGAGACGGGGTCGCCGCGGAAATCACTTGCCATTTTATCAATTTCATCTAAGAGGAAGACGGGATTCATCGTTTTTGCCTTCTTCAGTGACTGAATTATTTTCCCGGGCATTGCACCAATATAGGTTTTTCGATGACCACGAATTTCGGCTTCATCACGGACACCACCAAGAGCGATTTTAACATACTCGCGTCCCATTGAACGGGCAACTGATTTTGCCAATGATGTTTTCCCAACTCCTGGAGGACCGACTAAGCAAATCATTGCACCCGTTGTTTTACCGGTTAACTTCTTCACGGCTAAAAACTCTAAAATTCTTTTCTTAACCTCATCTAGCCCATAATGATCTTCATTTAAAATAGCCTCTGCTGTTTTAATTGTGAAATCGTCAGCACTCATTTCTGACCAAGGAATTGCTAGCATCCAATCAATATAGTTGCGAATAACGCCACTTTCTGCTGATGCTGTTGGAACCATCTCAAAACGACCAAGCTCTTCAATTAATTTATCCTTAATTGCATCAGGGGCCTTTAATTTCTCAACTTGGACACGTAAATCATCGGCATCTTTGTCTTTTGAATTTTTATCGCCTAATTCTTCACGAATAACCCGAAGCTTTTCACGAAGGTAGTACTCCTTTTGCGTCGCATCAAATGACTCACGTACTTCTTTTTCGATTTTCTCTTCAATTTGAACAATTTCCACTTCTGTATGTAAATCTTTAATAATCATTAAGAGTCGTGAATTTGTTTCCAAGGCATTGAGATACTCTTGTTTTCGTTCAATACTAATTGGCATACTATTGGCAATAACATCAGAAAAAGCGGCAGCTGTGTAACCATGAGATAGTGCATCCGCTAGGCGTGAAACCCCTTTACCATTTGACTTAATGTACTGTTCAACACTTTCAATCGCTGTTCTTAGCAGGGCATACTCTTCTTTTTCATCTCTGCTGCTCTCTTGCTGCTTTTCAATTTCGACCACATAGGCTGTATCCGTGGCTAACACCTCATGCACCATCGCACGTGTTTGCACATCAAAAATCAAGCGATAGCTCCCTTTTTGCAGTGGTGTTGACACCTTAATGCGCGCAACCGCCCCCATTGGATAAAGCTCATTGAGATCAGCTTCATCTTTTAATGGATCTTTTTGGCTAACAATATAAATGTACCCATCATACTCCTCCATTGCTAGCTGAATTGCGGCAACAGATTTTTCTCTTCCAACATCAATTTTCAATTCATTATTTGGAAGAGGAATAAAACCACGTGTAACTATCATTGGCAATTTTTGCATATATTTTTCCATGTTCATTTCCCTCATTCTCCGTAAAAGATGATTTACCATTTTCTTTTAATCTAAAAAAGGTGGCTACACTTTTATTCGTAATTTTTTTATTTATGTTACTATTATAGCACACTTTTTTGATTTGAGAGCAGGAACGCACTATTTTTTAGCACTTTGTCGTCGAGATTGCTATTTTAATCAGTTTTATTTTTTTTCTTTTTGTAATTCTTGTAAAAAGCCGGTGCTGATTACGACAATACCGCTGAAAATTAAAATCGTGACTCTGACTTTTCCCATACCTGTCATTGGTGCAACTGCCCACCAAAAAGAGGCGGAAAGTTTCAGGTTGAGCTGTATTTGCGTTCACTTTATGCCTTAATAAACGACTGCTCAAGTGAGGATTTCCTTAAGTATTCTAGATAGCGATATACATCCTCTTCTTCATAGCCAATATCTTTTAATGCGGAAAACACAAGCGAGTATTCATTATTTAGATTTGTTTGAAAGATGGCGCTATCATCTGTATTGATTGAAATCGGAATATTTACTGCACGCTTTTCTAATCCATGTGCATTAAATTTTGTAAAAGGCAAATCCCGATATTTGTCTGCAATTGAAATCTTTAAATTTGAGGTTGGATTCACTTCTATCGATATTCCTAAATCTGCTATTTTCCTCATTAATATTATTTGCACCATTTTTACTGATTTTATGTATGCATCGTCAATAGTTTTTATGATTGGATTTGCTCCTACTTTCTTATAGTGACTGTCATAATGATACTGCCAATATAGTTTACAGGCATCTTTATTTTCCCTAGCTTCTCTCACTCTTTTACTTGTTACGTCCTTTTGTTCATATTTTAGCGTGGGAACATACTCCATTTTCTCGAGATATGATTCTGGTTGCTCCTCCCGTAAATACATACTTGTATTATAAGTATAGAGATTTGGTACGGATACTTTTGCGGCCTCTCCTTGCTTTTCACATTGATTATATTGCACATAAAAATTATTTATGTAAATATTATATTGATTTTCCAAATAAGAAAGCACTTCAGGATTTATTTCTCTACTATTTCTGATTAAATCGTGCATCCACACAATATCATCTAGATATTCCTGATATGTTGAAAATATCATACTCCGCTTCTTTGAAAAATATGTCTCAATGTCAGTTCCAAGTGCCAAAGCATGTCCTAACCTATCACCATGCTTAAATCCCAGAAATTCTATTGCCTCATCAATAGCTCTTAACCCATTGCATAATGTATTAAATTCTTCGCCTACATGATATGTTTGAAAAAGACTGTTATTAGCTGATATTTTCTCTACATTACTTTTAAAAGTTGTAGCAAAAACTTCGGGTCTACATCCTAATTCATAATTTGCAGCATCAATTCCGACAACAAGTTTAGTATACCTTTCAGAATATAGACTTTTATGGCGACCAAAGAATGCTTCTACATTTAAGCAACTTTTACGAAGTTGGTCTCTAACCACTTTATTTCTAGCCGCGCATTGATCATTATCATATGATGAAAGATCTTCACTTTCTTTTATATAGTGAAAAATTATTCCAATTTTTATTCTTGACAGTTTTTGAATGCAATATTCATCTACGTAACTTGCATATGTTCTAATGCAATATTCTCTAAATTCCGAACTTTTAATATCAAAGCCTTTTATTTTCCAGTCTTGTTCACCATAGTGGATACAAGTTGTCTTCATCTTGTTGATAGTTTGCTCCAGGTATGCTTTGTATTTCATATTTTTAAGTAAATGGTTACAGTAAATCGTATCATTGATAACGTCCACATTTTTAATAAATTTTACCATTTTATTTGCATTCCAAGGGACAACTCTCAGTTCTAGTTTTTTTATGTTTTTTTCAGAATAGTATTTATCAAAAACGGTATAGATATTCTCTAATTTATCTGATCCATCTAAAAAAATTGATTTGTCATCCTCATATCTTTTAAAGCGCTGAAATCCGATACCAATATTGTCCTGTAGAAAATTAAACTTAATTTGGGACATCCCACCAATATAATAATTCAGCAGCTCCACAAAATCCGAACTGTAGTCCTCTTTTTTTTTATGATTTTTAAAAAAATGATCGAATCCATTGAATAATATTAGCCGCTCTATAATAATTTTTTCATTTGTTTTACTAATAAATGGCTTTTTATTTGCTATTTGCTTTACTTTCTTTGCGATGTATTTTCGTGTAATAAATTCAACTTTTTTGATTTCTTCTTTGTATAACTCCAGTTCGAATTTATCAGTTGCTCCTAAAACGCGCCAAATTTCACTATAATTCAATTTGTTATTATCCATGAAACGACATTCTGAGCCTATATATTCATCCCCTTCGTTAATTATACAATTTAGTGTCAGGATGATCCGCAAAAACTTAACTTTTTTGATGTAGAGCATGATTTCTTCTTCACCATAAGACATCATTTTCATTTCCACCATGAATTTCGAATTTCGAATGTTATTTTTTATTTCTTTATCTGCGAAGAAGTCCATCTCAACAATTTTAAACCAGTTTAGTTCGACTGAATATCCCGATGCGCCTAGGTGCATATGATTTTCAGCTATTCCTGCAACCAATGTATCATATATGCGATTATTCGTATGCTTTAAGATTATTTCTTGATTGAGCCACGTTACCCAATTTTCATCATTTATGACACCTAATTCTGTGATGTATGCCATTAAATAGACATTAGCATCTACTTTATTGATTAAGCCTTGCCAATAAAATAATTCCTTGAACTCCACGTGGACTTCCTTATTAAATACCGTAAGCATTCTTTTGGCATAATACGGGAAGAGATAGATTGTATTATACCTATCAGGTTTATGATTTTTTTCCGGAAAATACTCTTTGACTATTTTCCGCTTTTGCTCTGCAATTATGACATCAACTTCATCCTCGGAATAGTTAGTTGGATATAATTTTAAGTAATGACGTTTAATCCAAACTAAATAATCATTTTGTCTTATCTGATTTGATATATCCAAGCTAAAAGGACTTGCTACTTCGCTGTTCCCCCGATTTTTTCTAAAAGAATCAGGGTATTCAAACCGCTGTCTTCCAAAAAATGGGTCAAAGTCTATTCGGTACATAATTCTTAACAACCGATCTACATTATTACTCAAGTTTATTCCCCCTCAATTTACTTTCTTCTTCAATATAATTCGCCTGTATAATTTTTTTGAGTTCCTCTTCTCTCTTCTCCTTTTGTTGTATTTGTTTAATGTTCATTAAATTACTTACCTCCGTATATATTTGCTTGAGTCGCACTTTTCGAGTGCTTGTGTAGCGATTTCTTATGTCTCTTTTTAATATATTTGCCTTTTCTGCCATCTCTTTTAGGATATCCAAAGCAAGTATTTCATCCAGAAATTCAAGTGCCATTTCTTTGTTTTTTGCTATTTCTTCATATTCTTCGATAATAATTTCTTCCTCCTCCGGTACTAACCAATGTAGGTGTTCAAACTTCCACTCGTATTGCTCAAATGGCAGATCGTTTTTTAACGCTTCAATGTACAAATAGCCTTCTAAAGGCCTGTTGTACTTTATTCTTCCTCTCTTAAAAACAGTAAAGACCTCATTAACTTTCTTAAGCATTTGTTCAGTTCTAGAATCTTTTACCCTACCTGAACGATTATAATTTACACGAACAAGTTTATCGATGTCAAAAAGTGAGTAGAACACGTATTTATCTTGGGTTTCAATTATATTTTTTATGTAATCTATTTTACCCAAAAATGCATAGGGGTCGAATAAAAATTCACTGTTATCATTTAAATAATCTGTTGAA
Organism: Culicoidibacterales bacterium; assembly: GCA_051652245.1. GTDB lineage: Bacteria > Bacillota_I > Bacilli_A > Culicoidibacterales > Culicoidibacteraceae > BHER01. The sequence goes on from JBOFTV010000088.1 coordinate 42,583, forward strand.
GCAAAATAGCAAAAATAATTCCTATATTTCAGAGCACTATTTCTAATTTTTCTTGTGTTTGTACCCATATAACGCGTTTCCCTACTTATGTTACCAGAAATAGAAATTACACTGTAGGATACTTTATTAATAAAATTGTTATATAGACCTGTCGGATCTACATATTTATAGTATCTCATTACTGGCGAACCTATTCTATAATCAAAAATTGTCGGTGATATTTTAACATTTATTAGACTCAAATAATTTAATAGGTGAAAATTATTTCTCCTTAAATCTTCTATTCTATTATCCATTAATTCAACGTCTTCATTGCTTTCACGTTCTTCTGGAAAATCACTTTCAATTTTTGCTTGAATATATTGTTCTAATAATTCCATGCTATAAATTATTTTCATAATATAAACAAAGAAGAATGTTTCTTTTTTTACAATTTCAATTCTTTTAAAGTGTTCAAATATATCATAAACATCACCAATAGAAATATTATATGGCTCTACCTGATAGCAATTTAATAAGCTGTTTATCAGTTTTTCATGCTCACTTATAGGTGTTCGATAACGATCACTACGTCCTGCATTATGCTCATCTCTATCCATGCTATTATTTTTTAGTCTTGCAAATAGCCTCTCCGAGAGAGCTCTATAAATATAAAAATTTTTGTTTTCTGCCTCGGTCTTGCCCCATTCTGCTATATAATTGCTTAATTCATAAGATAATCCTTCTTTGGATAATTCAATCATATAACGTCGGTACCGTCTAATATTTTTCAAAAGGACTTTATGCATCGCAATACTATCACTATTATCACTATTATCAGTAAACGCGACAACTTCTAGTTCTTGATCGGCGAGCTCTAATAATTGTAACATCCCTCGTAAATTGTTCGGGAAGTTGTTTGCTGTCTTTTCGCGAGCGTCTACCGGAATAATGCGGATTCTTGTTTTCAAATAAATTATCGCAACAATCCAATCAATCACACTTGTTTCACCATCTAGCTTCTTCAAGTAAACTACATTTCTGTCTTCGGAATCCCCCGCTTCAAAACATTTTGATTGATTATGTTTTTCGATAAATTCTTGAATATTGTCTATTTTTATACTTTCCATAACTAGCGCTATTTTCTGTGTATAATGGTATTCCGCATCAAACAAATAAACCATATTTTCAAGAGGAATTAATTTTTGCACATATTTACCCACCTGCTCTCTAACTTCATCAACTGTGATTTGCCCTTTTTCGATTAAATTTCTTTCTTTTTCAATTTTACTTGATAATATTGAATTATTTAATTGTTCACTCCTATAAGCTAAAATAACTAGGATGTTTTCCGAAAAATTCTTTCGAATATCTTCCAACATATTGTAAATAATATCATTGTCTACTAGATCAATATCATCAATACAAATTATTAGTTTCTTGCGGTCAACAAACTGCAAAAACGCTTTTAATAGTTGCGTT
>JBOFTV010000089.1:0-59112 GCA_051652245.1 Culicoidibacterales bacterium
CCTGTTTATCTTTTTTTACTGATAAAATCAGGGGGATGCGACCTCATATTATAGATATAAAAAAAGATGCCGGAGCATCTAATGATTAAAAGTCTGAAAAACCAGCTGTTTCAATAGAAACAATATCAGATATTTTGGCAATGAAATTGTCATTTGTATTTACAGTTTCGCGCCAAAAACTTATCATGATAAATGAATTTTCAGTCAAAGCATCTTCCAATGTCTTTTTTATTTTATCCCAGTTATCAGCTTTTAGGTCAGTATCGTTTATTTTGAAATAACGATTGCCAACTACAATGATTGTAGGTTCGGAAGAATACTTCATCTGAATGATTAATCGGGATTTTGTCATATATAATCACCTCCCTCCAATTTATAATTCTACCAAAATATTTAGGGGAGGCATGAGTAAATTGTGCAAACAAATTTCACGATAAAAAAACATCCGATTTACATATGTATTTGTTATACGGTCCCACTCCTCTTCCATTACTACGATAAAAGATACATCTTAAGAGAAATGCCCTCCCTTTTTCACAACTAATCCAACTAAGAACACAATGCCCACCTTTTTTTTTAAAAATGTCCAAGGATATCGTTCCAAAAGACCTTATCTTCCAAAGATACGCCCGATATTATCATATACTGGTTGCTCCCTGAAAAAACAAAGAAGAAATTGATTGTTTTTAGTCCCGATTTTTGGTATAATTATAAAATACTTGACCCTTAAATAGGAAGAAGAAGCGCTTTTCATGTAAAAAGCGTTTCATTTTCATGTTTATATAGTGGTTAAATCTTAAGGAGCGTGGCGTGTGTGTCAGAAAATATCATCAAGTCTGGTAGAAGAGAACGTGTAACTTTTTCTAAAATACAAACAAAATTAGAAATGCCAAATTTAATCGAAATTCAAAAGAATTCGTTTAATTGGTTTTTAGACGAAGGGGTAAAAGATGTCTTTAGAGATGTTTTTCCTATTAGCGATGTGCAAGGGATTTTACAATTAGATTTTGTCGAACTATATATAGATGACGAAAAATATAATGTTGATCAAGCAAAAGAAAAAGATATAAACTACGCAAGACCTTTACGTGCTAAAATGCGTTTATTAAATAATGAAACCGGCGAAATAAAAGAACAAGTTGTTTTTATGGGTGAATTACCAATGATGACAGATTCGGGAACATTTATTATAAATGGTGCTGAGCGTGTTGTGGTTTCACAGCTTGTAAGGTCTCCAGGTGTTTATTATAACGAGGCAAATGAATTTTCTGAATATTCAACAGTACAGGCAACGGTGATTCCTAATAGGGGAGCATGGTTAGAATATGAGATGGATGCAAAAGGAATTGCTAATATTAGAATTGATCGAACAAGAAAATTACCGCTTACGGTGTTTTTGCGTGCTTTAGGGTTAGCAACAAATAGTCAAATATTTGATGTCTATGGACAACATCCAATATTGGAAGCTACAATGGAAAAAGACAATAAGGATGAGAGTACACAAGTTGCAATGCTAGAAGTCTATAAACGTCTAAGACCAGGTGAGCCACCGACAATTGAAAGTGCTAAATCTTTACTGTATTCACGGTTTTTCGATGCTAAAAGATATAATTTAGCGAAAGTTGGTCGCTATAAGGTTAATAAGAAATTAAATATCATGGACCGTATTCAAGGAAAATGGTTAGCTCAAGATGTTATCAGCGTCGATGGCGAAGTTATCGCTAAAAAAGGTGATTTTATTGATAGTGAACTAGGAGAAAAACTCGAAATTGCGTTTTCAGAAGGTGCACATACTGTTAATTATGGTGTGATTGGAATTGATGAGAATGAAGTTGTACTACAAGAAATTCATGTCTTTGCTAGTGAAAATAAAGAAGTCGTGACTAAGGTTATTGGAACATACAATGTCCGTGATTCAAATATTACGATAGCAGATGTTTTGGCATCTGTAAGTTATTTCTTGAATTTGATTGAAGGCGTAGGCGACTTGGATGATATTGATCACCTTGGAAATCGTCGTATTCGTTCAGTAGGCGAATTGTTACAAAATCAATTTAGAGTTGGTTTAATTAGAATGGAACGTGTTGTGCGTGAAAGAATGTCAATTCAAGATGTCGATGATCTTAAACCACAAACGCTAATCAATGTTCGACCGCTGTCAGCAATCATCAAAGAGTTTTTTGGGAGTTCACAATTATCACAGTTCATGGATCAGCATAATCCACTAGCAGAGTTGACGCATAAGCGTCGTCTTTCAGCTCTTGGACCTGGTGGTTTGACGCGTGAGCGTGCCGGTTTTGAAGTTCGAGATGTACACTATACGCATTATGGTCGTATGTGTCCAATTGAAACACCAGAGGGACCAAATATTGGACTGATAAATTCATTGTCAACATATGCAAGAATTAATGAGTATGGATTTATTCAGACGCCTTTTAGGGTTGTAGACAAGGAAAATCATCAAGTAACGGATCAAATTTTATATGTTACTGCTGATCAGGAAGATCATTATGTTGTTGGTCAGGCAACATTAGATCTTGATGAAAATGGCTATATTATGAGCGATACAGTTGTGGCGCGTCATCGTGGGGAAAATATTGTTGTCCCTAAAAACGATGTGGATTTAGTCGATGTATCTCCTAAACAAATTGTGTCAGTTGCCGCATCGTGTATTCCCTTTTTGGAGCATGATGATGCATCAAGAGCATTAATGGGGGCAAACATGCAGCGTCAGGCAGTGCCTCTTATGATTCCAGAGGCTCCTTTTGTGGGAACGGGAATGGAACATATGGCGGCAAAAGACAGCGGTGTTGCTATCTTGTCAAGAATGGCAGGAATAATTGAATTCGTCGATGCTAAGAAAATTTTAATTAGAAGAGATGATAATCAAAAAATTGATGAGTATAAACTTTATAAATTCGAGCGTTCAAACCATGGGGTGAGTTATAATCATACCGCGTTAGTAAGCTTAGGTGATCATGTTGAAACAAACGAGATAATTGCCGATGGAGCATCAATGGACAAAGGTGAGATGGCCCTAGGACGTAATGTTGTTGTGGGCTTCATGACATGGAATGGCTATAATTACGAAGATGCTGTTATCATGAGTGAACGATTGGTTAAAGATGATGTCTATACATCAATTCATATTGAAGAATATGAAATTGAGTGCCGTGATACAAAATTAGGTGCTGAGGAAATTACACGTGAGATACCTAATATTGGTGATAGCGCTAGAAAAGATTTAGATGTCGATGGTGTTATTAGAATTGGTGCAGAAGTTGAAGCAGGATGTATTTTAGTTGGGAAAGTAACACCTAAAGGTGTTACTGAACTTTCTCCAGAAGAGCGCCTGTTACATGCTATTTTTGGTGAAAAAGCTCGTGAAGTTCGCGATACATCACTTAAAGTTCCTCATGGTGGAGATGGTATTGTAATCGATGTTAAGCGCTTTACAAGAGAAAAAGGTAGTGAGCTTAGCCCGGGTGTAAATGAAGTTGTTAGAGTCTATGTAGCACAGAAACGGAAGATATCTGAGGGTGATAAAATGGCGGGTAGACATGGTAATAAAGGTGTTATTTCAAGGATATTACCAGTGGAAGATATGCCCTATTTGGCAGATGGAACACCTATTGATATCATGTTAAATCCGCTTGGGGTACCATCGCGGATGAATATTGGTCAGGTATTAGAAATCCATTTAGGTATGGCTGCTAAGAAATTAGGAATTCATATTGCAACACCTGTTTTTGACGGTTGTACACCAGAAGAAATGTTAGTTATGATGGATACTGCTGGAATGGATGCCGATGGGAAAACAGAGCTATATGACGGACGAACAGGAGAAAAATTTGATAACCGTGTTTCAGTTGGTGTCATGTATATGATTAAACTTGCCCACATGGTTGATGACAAATTACACGCCCGTTCAAATGGACCGTACTCATTGGTTACACAACAGCCATTAGGTGGAAAAGCACAATTCGGTGGACAAAGATTTGGTGAGATGGAAGTTTGGGCATTAGAAGCATACGGTGCAGCAAATACACTGCAGGAAATCCTAACAATCAAATCAGATGATATCACAGGACGTCAAAAAGCTTATGAAGCTATTATAAAAGATAAGCCAGTTCCAACGCCAGGAATTCCTGAATCATTCAGGGTTTTAGTAAAAGAATTGCAGTCTTTGGCAATTGATGTATCAATTTATGATGATTGTGATGAATTAATTGAAATTGATAATCTAGATCAAGATTAATAACAATAGCACTGGAACGAAAAGTCCTACTTAAGTTAAAAGAGTAGTGAAATAAGGTACTAAGCTAATAAAAGTCATATCAAATATACACTGCTGTAAAGTTATGGCTAAGAAACTATGAAGCGAGGGAACAAAATGGCAAGAAATAAATTTGATTATATACAGGTGGGGTTAGCCTCATCCGAGAAAATCCGCGAGTGGTCCTATGGGGAAGTCAAAAAGTCGGAAACAATTAACTACAGAACGTTAAAACCCGAACGGGACGGTCTGTTTTGTGAGCGAATTTTTGGTCCAACACGTGATTGGGAATGTACATGTGGTAAATACAAACGTGTTAGATATAAAGGTATTGTCTGTGAGCGATGTGGCGTTGAGGTAACAAAATCAAGTGTCCGTCGTGAGCGAATGGGACATATCGAGCTTGCAACACCTGTTGCGCATATCTGGTACTTTAAAGGAACACCAAACAGAATGAGCTTATTGCTCGATATTATGCCCAAACAATTAGAAGAGATTATTTATTTTATTTCGTATATTGTTGTTGATGTCAAAGATTCAAATCTAGAAGTAAAACAAATTTTAAGCGATCGTGAATATAGAATGTATTACGAGCAATATGGTGATGGCTTTAAAGCGATGATGGGTGCAGAAGCCATCAAAACATTACTTGAAGGCATTGATTTAGATGTTGAAAGTGAAACAATTCGTGAGGAATTACTGTCTGCACAAGGTCAAAAGCGGACAAGATTAATTAGAAGATTAGAAGTAGTAGAATCATTTAGAAAATCAAATAACCGTCCTAATTGGATGATTATGGATGCTTTACCTGTAATTCCACCAGAGCTAAGACCAATGGTAGAATTAGATGGTGGTCGTTTTGCAACGTCTGATTTAAATGATTTGTATCGTCGAGTAATTGACAGAAACAATCGCTTGCATCGATTTGAAAATAGCGCACCAAGCATTATTGTCCAAAATGAGAAAAGAATGTTACAGGAGTCTGTTGATGCTTTAATTGATAATGGCCGTCGTGGACGTGCTGTTACCGGACCAGGGAATCGACCGTTGAAATCACTTTCACACATGCTAAAAGGAAAACAAGGGCGTTTCCGTCAAAACTTACTTGGAAAACGTGTGGATTATTCTGGGCGTTCAGTAATTGTTGTTGGTCCAACGTTAGAAATGCATCAATGTGGATTACCAAAAGATATGGCGCTAGAATTATTTAAGCCTTTTGTCATTGCGGAGTTAACAAAACAAGGTTATGCGCAGAACATTAAAGTAGCTAAACGCTTAATTGAAAGCAGAGATAAAATAGTTTATAGTGTCTTAGAAGGCGTAGTTTCTGGACATCCAGTGCTATTAAATCGAGCACCAACGCTACATCGACTAGGAATTCAGGCGTTTGAACCCCGCTTAGTTGAGGGAAAAGCAATTAGATTACATCCACTTGTAACCACAGCATTTAATGCTGATTTTGATGGAGATCAAATGGCTGTCCATGTACCTTTATCACAAGAAGCTCAGGCTGAGGCAAGAATTCTAATGCTTGCTGCAAATAATATCTTGAACCCTAAAGATGGTAATCCAGTAGTAACGCCATCACAAGATATGGTACTTGGAAATTATTATTTAACGATGGAAAGTGTTGGCGAAGGTGAAGGACATGCATTTAGTAGTTACGAAGAGGCGCTTGTTGCCTTTCAAACGGGACAACTTGGACTCCACTCACGAATAGTACTCCCTGTTAATTCACTTAGCAAAGAGCATTTTACTGAAAAACAGAAAGAACAATTGCTTGTAACAACAATTGGAAAACTGATTTTCAATGACATTTTCCCAAAAACGATGCCTTATATAAATGATGAAGCAGATGTTGATTTAGAAAATGTTCCCGATGTTCATTTTATTTCTCGCGGGGAAAACTACAAAACATACATCCAAGATCGTCCACTATTAAAGCCTTTTAGAAAAGGAACATTAGAAAAAATAATCGCTCGTGTCTTCCGTGAATATCGGACAACAAAAACAGCAGAGATGTTAGATAAAATGAAGGACTTAGGTTTCCGTTATTCAACATCAGCAGGAATTACAGTTAGTTTTGATGATGTTGTAACAATAACAGAAGAGAAAAAAGTGATTTTAGCAGCCGCACAAATACAAGTAGACAACATCTGGGAATATTTTAATCGTGGTTTGATGACAGAATCTGAAAGACATATTCGCGTATGTCAAATATGGGAAGCTGCAAAAGATGAAATAACGGATAAACTATTACTAGAATTGGAAACAAATCATAAAGATAACCCAATTTTGATGATGCAAGAATCAGGAGCACGTGGTAATAAATCAAACTTTGCACAGCTTGCTGGTATGCGTGGTTTGATGGCTGATCCACGAGGAGAAACAATCGAGATGCCAATCCGTTCGTCATTCCGTGATGGATTGACCGTGTTGGAGTATTTCATGTCTACACATGGGGCGCGTAAAGGTCTGACAGATACTGCATTAAAGACAGCCGATTCAGGGTACTTAACACGTCGACTAGTAGATGTTGCACAAGACATTATTGTTAGACATGAGGATTGCTTTACTGATAAGGGTATAAAAGTAATGGCTATGTCCGAAAAAGGAAAAGAAATTGTGCCATTTATTTCGCGTATTGTTGGTCGGTATACCGCAAAATCAATTCTCGATCCAGGAACAAAAGAATTAATTATTGGTGTCGATGAAATGATTACGCCAAAAATTGCTGAAATCATTGTCCAATCAGGGATTACTGAATTAATGATTAGGTCAGTTTTAACTTGTACAGCAGATGCTGGAATTTGTCAAAAATGCTATGGTCGAAGCTTGTCAACAGGAGAACTTGTTGAAATTGGTGAGACAGTTGGAATCATGGCAGCTCAATCAATTGGTGAGCCTGGTACACAACTTACAATGAGAACGTTCCATACTGGGGGCGTTGCCGGAGGAGATATTACCCAAGGTCTACCACGTATCCAGGAAATATTCGAAGCAAGAAATCCAAAAGGGAAAGCTATTTTAAGTGAGATTAATGGTGTCATAAAATTAATTGAAACAGTTAAAGAGAAGACAGAAGTTATCATTAAAAATGAATTTGAAGAGCGAAGCTACCCCCTACCGTTTGGTTCAAGGGTTACAGTTACCCAAGGGCAAGATATTTCAGCAGGAGAGCAACTAACAGAGGGTGTAATTGATCCGAAAGAATTACTTATTTTATCAGGAATTGATTCTTTAAGAAATTATATGATTTTAGAAGTTCAAAAAGTATATCGACTTCAAGGAATTAACATTGAAGATAAACATATTGAAGTTATTATTAGGCAAATGTTACAAAAAGTAAGAATAGTTGAATCGGGAGATACTGATTTACTACCAGGAACTTTAGTCGATTTAAATATTTATACAAATGAGAATAATCTCGTCTTAGGTAGCGGCAAGAAACCAGCAGTGGCACACGGTGTGCTTTTAGGGATAACGAAGTCTTCAATTGAAACCAGTTCATTTTTATCTGCTGCCTCATTCCAAGAAACAACAAGAGTTCTTACAGATGCAGCGGTAAGAGGACGACGTGATAATTTAGTCGGACTAAAAGAAAATGTTATCATAGGACAACTTATTCCAGCGGGAACAGGATTTACCAAATACCAAGACATTATTGTACCAGAAGTTATTATCGCTCCTGACACTGAAGATGAAGCATCAGATGAGGATGACGATATCATTACAACATCTTCAGATGAAACAACAAATCGCTTAGAAGATTTTATGAATGAAATGAAAAAGACGATGGAAAATGCAGATGACAGCCTGTTATTTGATGCAACACTAGAGGATTTAGAAGATCTAGAAGATCTAGAAGATTTAGACTATCTAGAAGAGTTGAAAGAAACAGAAGAATAAACAGATTTGCTAAAAAGTATGATAGTGTGCAGTGCATTGCTATCATACTTTTTTTAACAAAAAAAGCTTAAATATGTTAGAATATATGTAGTATGGAAAAGTGGAGAAGAGGAAAAGAAAATGAGAATTGATAAATTTTTGAAAGATTCCCGATTAGTAAAAAGACGAACAATTGCTAAACAAATGTGTGAAGCCAAAAAAATTGTGGTAAATGGTAAAATTGTGAAGCCCGGTTATGAAGTGCAAGTAGAAGACAAGCTGGTAGTGGAATATGCAAAAATGTTTTTGACAGTCGAGATAGTATCATTGAAAATTGCACTTAACAAGGCAACCGCATCCGAGTGCTACAGTGAAATTAGTCGCGAAATGAAATAGTGGTAGAGGAGGATGTCTAATGTCTAATAAAAAGCTTGAAAATAAGAACGAAAAGCAGAAGAAATATTCTGTCCATAAAGGAATTAGGCGCAGAATTATCTTGTGGCTTTGCTTGTTTGGTGCTATTTTTTCAATATCAATATTTTATATTTCGCAGGCTATCTTTACTGTAGTAGAATCAAAACAAACGCTGCAGGAGAAAAATATTATTCTAGAACAGCAGCGCCAGCGGCAAAGCGTATTAGAAAGTGATTTAGAAAAATTAGATGATCCCGAGTTTGTAAAACAATATGCGCGCGAGAAGTTTTTTTACACTAGTGAGGATGAAATACTTTTTAAATTACCGAAAGAGGCTGAACGAAATGAAACAACAACAAAAAATAGGTGATTTTGATTATCCGGTAGGTCATGTAATCTTAGTTGCTGTATCGGGTGGTCCCGATTCAATGGCGCTGCTAAGCATGCTAAATGCCAAGAATGTAGAGCTTCATGCTGTCTATATCAATCATAAGCAGCGGCCGGGGGAGAGTATTATTGAGCAAGAGGGGATCAGAATTTTTTGCCAGGAGCGCGGGATAACTTTTCATTTGGAATATATTAGTCATAAAGCGGATCATTGGTCGAATAAGCAAGCTTTCTTTAGGAATGAGCGGTATCGAATTCTTAAAAATATTGCGCGCCAGGAGAAGATTACCTACATCGCAACGGGGCATCATTTTGATGATCAAGTTGAAACAATATTTATGAGAATGATAAAGGGGAAAAGTCCGCTGACATTTTTAGGAATTAGGCAATGTCGTATGGAGGAAGAAGTTAAAATTATCCGCCCTTTATTAAAGCTAAGGAAGACAGATTTACTTGCTTATTGTGGGGCCAATAAGGTTCCATATTGGCTCGATAGTAGCAATAAATCGGGGGAATATTTACGTAATAATATAAGAAATGAGATAATTCCCAAAATTTCATTGGAAAACCCGGTGTTTTCCGAGCATTTTTTTCAGATGGCATTAACTTTTTATGAACTTTATAATGAGAAGTTTCAGCTATTTTCAAAGGAATTTGCGCAACAAAAATCACAGGACAGGTTTGACCGTAATATTATTATTGAAAAAATGGCGGGTATGTCGACGGAGTATCGCTTAATTTATTTATCTGCCTTTCTTGTGACTGTTTTTGATTTACAGTATAAAATAAGTGAAAAGCAAACTTTGGTGCTATTAGAAAACTTAAAAGAGGAAAAATGGTCACTAGATATTGATGGCGATTACAAGATTTGCGTACAATATTCATACATATATATAGACAAAAAGTATACGAAATATGAACTGCAACCACAGCAACTAAAACTAGGAGAAAACTTAATTGGAAAATATAGCATAATTTGTGGGCAAGAGGAGCAACTAACGTCAAATCAAATTGCGGTATTAGCAACTGATTTTGAGGCGGGAATTTTTGTTCAGCATCCACAAATGCTTGATACAATTAGGCGTTCAGCTGGACGTAAGCGAATCAATCGCTTATATATAGACAAAAAGGTGTTGCCAATTGATCGAAAAAAGGCCCTAGTTGTAAAAAATGGCGGAACAGCAGAGGTTCTTATTGATTTAATAACTGCGAGTGTTGCGCATAGCATGATTAACAGTACGGATGTTATTTATATTTCCTTTACCGAACAAAAAAACGAAGAGCAAAAAAATTGATGTAGATAGCTGATTAATTTATAGCTGGTTAGAAGAGCGGAGAAACAGTTGCTTACAGAGTTTATCTTTTTCTCTTGTAATATCTTTGTTTTTATGATATTATTACTCTAAATTAAAAAAAGGATGATTGTAATGAAGGTCATAAGAAAAACAAATATGCTAATGTGTTAGCGAACTTGGAATAGTAAAGGCTATTTGAAGTTCTGTTTCGCGTTTTCAGAGAAGTTTTTCTAAATGGGATTTGTAGTCAAAAGATGGCATGTTTTTTTAGAAGAATTTCTCAAAGTGAGTAATTCTTTTTTTATTTTTAAGGTTAAAAGCGATTTTCTGATAGAAGAATAGGCGTTAATGATGAATTGGAGGAAAACAATATGTTTAATAAAACAAGAGGTCTTCGAGGGACAAAAATAATTATCGCTACAGTCGTGGGGGCATTGCTATTTAGTGCTTGCGCACCCGCTAAAGCTGATGGACAAAAGGCTTTACGCTTATCAGTATCATCAGATATTACAACGCTAGATAGTTTGACAGTTTCAGTTGCCACAAGTGCCCAGATAATTGGAAATATCCAAGAGGGGTTAACAACATATGCAGCGGATGGTAAAATAATTGGCGGGATTGCTGAAAGTTGGACGGTATCTCCAGATCAATTGACGTATAATTTCAAGCTACGCCAATCAAAATGGGAAAATGGGGAAGATGTAACGGCTGCAGATTTTGTTTTTGCGTGGCAAAAAGTAGCAACATTACCAACCTCAGCTTATAAAACACATCTTAAAAATTTTGTAAACGGTGTTGCTGTTGCCAAAGGTGAGGTGTCACCGCAGCAGCTAGGTGCCACGGCAATTTCAGCGACTGAATTAGAGATTAAATTGACACAGCCAACACCATATTTATTAGATTTACTGGCTTTCCCATCTTTTCTACCAGTTAAGCAGTCATTCTACGAGCAAGTAGGTGCTGATAAATATGGGACATCGCAAGAAACGGTGCTTGCAAATGGCCCATTTAAGTTAGCGTCATTTGCCGGTGACTCAGAAATTAAACTGGCTAAAAATGACCTGTATTGGGATATCAAAAATGTTGATTTAGACGCTATTTCTATTCGTGTGATAAAGCAGGCGGAAACGCAATCAAGCCTATATGATGCAAAAGAATTAGATGCATTGGTGCTAACAACCAATCTGTTGGATAAATATAAAGAGCAAAAAACGCCAATTCTTGTGGAACAGCAACCAAGAATGTCATATCTATATTTGTCGGGTAATACAAAAGTGTCAGCTCCCTTATTAGAAAACAAGAGTTTTAGGCAAGCAATTGCTCATGCAATTGATAAAGAGTTAATTACTGAAAAAGTGCTTAAAGATGGGTCTGTAGCAGCTGAATATATGATGCCAAAAGGTCTAGTAGAAAAAAATAAGGTTGATTTTCGTGAATATAGCGGTAAATATAACACGCCAATTTTTAACGTTACGAAGGCAAAAGCATTTTTAGAAGAAGCAAAGCAGTCATTAGGAACAAGTAGCCCTTTTATTGTGGACGTATTGATAAATGATAGTGAAACAAATAGGAAGGTGTTTGAAAGCGTAAAAGCGCAGGTGGAAGAAAATTTACCAGAAATCAAGTTTAATATAAATATAATACCGGCAGCAAGCTTTAATGGTATTTTGCGTGAAAAGGCAACACCAGCAGCGAATACAGGTTGGGTAGCTGGATTTAAGGATCCAATTACATTTTTAGAAACATTTCAAACAGGCAGAAGCCTTAATTATTCATCATATTCTAATCCAAAATATGATGAATTAATTAAAGCAACGGATTCAGTTGAATTAGCAGAGGATCAAACTAAGCGTTGGGATGCTTTTGTTGAAGCGGAAGCGGTGTTATTGGAAGATTTTATAATTTTACCATTATACCAGCAAGGGCAACAAACACTAATTGCACCTTATGTAAAAGGTTTGAAGCTAAGCCCAACAATTCCTAGTGTTTTCTATAAATATATTAAAATTGAAAAATAAATTGGTCTAAAAGGGATTTTGCTCTTGGTAAACGGCAACAATTTTTTGCGGTTTAGTTGGAAAAAAAGAAGAATCGATGCGTTACCAAATAGCATCGATTCTTCTTTTGTTAGATTAGCGGCGATAATTTCTGAGTGCAACTAAGTATTTGATGTTTCCCTGATCATAATCAAAGGTTACACGGATATTTTTTCTGATGTAGTTGTAGACTGCTTCATTGTAATCAGCTTTTAGGCCGGGTATTTGAATTCTATCTAAATCAACATTGACAAAAAGTTCAGTTCCAAAGGGTGTGTTTTTCTGGTATATTTTGACATTGGTGCTGTAGTTTGTATCATATGCTTTTACATAGATATCAGGTGAGATGGCAATGTTGAGGATTTCACATAATTGTGTTCTAAATTTCAGTTCAACGGACATATTAATCAACCTTTCGTTTATATACATTTTGGTTATTATACTATTAATATCGTAAAGTTCCAAGGATTTTCCTTTTTTTTATCATGCGAGGATAAAAGCTTGCGAAAAAACTTCAAATTATCACTGAAATATGCTATAATTATCTTTAGCAATTATGTAGTGAATTACATGTTGAATGAATTATTTTTCGATTTGAATTGACAAAAAGAAAGATAAATCATATAATATTGTTGTTTGCTTAAACCGAGGGGTTGATGGAATGCTTTCATGGCATTTTAGGGAGCTTGTAAAGAGTCCTGTAACATTTGTAGAACAATTATCGTATCCTGAATTAGTGGAACAAAGATTTGATATTGTGTCGTTAGATTCAATATCTGTTAGCGGAACAATTCAATTCAATGGAAACCGTGGTAAGTTACAAATGAAAGTAAATGTTGTTGCATCTGTATTAGCAGCAAATACTGGTGAAGTAGTTCCATTCAATGATGAAATTGAAATTGAAGAAACACTTTCATTGCTAGTCAACGATTTTATAGACGCAGAAGCTGAAATGATTGATTTGAATCAATATGTTCAAACAATGATAGATGTATCGATTCCGACTCATGTAGTAGATGATCGAGGTGCGAAAGTAGCGACAGTTGGAAACAATTGGTCGATGGTTGATGAAGATGATTATGTTTCAACAAAAGAAATTGTGACAGAGCAAAAGAAATTATCAAACCTTTCAGCGTTATTAGCTCAAAAAATAAATAAATAAAGGAGGATGTGTCCCATGGCAGTACCTTTTCGCCGGACGTCAAAAGCAGTTAAAAGAAAACGTCGTACACATTTTAAATTAGCTCTTCCAGGAATGTCAACTTGCCCAGAATGTGGTGAGATGAAACTTGCACACCGTGTGTGTCGTGCTTGTGGTTCTTATAAAGGAAGACAAGTGTTAACTGTAAATGAACAATAATCAAATAAAGAAGACATGTATTAAATGTAATATTGCATTTAATACATGTCTTTTTTTTGTGGGAAAAGGGAGAGGGGGAGTTCTTTAAAAAGTATAGTGAAAGAGGTGAAATATCTTGTAATTGCCTTTGAAATAAGGTAAAATTTAATATAAGTGGAAGAAAGTGGAAGAAAGTGGGGACAAGTGGATGTTGATAGGCGAGTTTCATCATAGTTTAGATGTCAAATCACGTTTAATTGTCCCAGTTAAATTCCGTGAAGAAATTGGTAGAACATTTGTGATGACTAGAGGGTTAGAAGGATGTCTATTTGTTTTCTCCCAAAAAGAGTGGGAAAATATTTCTGATAAGATGGCGACGATGCCGCTTATGAAAAAGCAAGCAAGACAATTTTCACGAATGTTTCTTTCAGGAGCGGCAGAGGTGGATGTTGATAAAAATGGTCGCTTTATTATTCCACAAGTATTACAGAATTTTGCGCAATTAGAAAAGGATTGTGTAATCATTGGTGTCCAAGATAGGTTGGAAATTTGGAGCAAGAGTAGATGGACGGAATTCTGTGAAGATTCTTTTGATCAATACGAAGAGATTGCGGAGCAGTTAATTGAATTTGAAATTAAATTATAATGAAAATGAGGTGTGAGTTGTGTTTAGTCAGCATATTAGTGTGTTAAAAGATGAGGTAATAGATTTGTTGAATATTAGAGCGGAAGGGATATACATTGACTGTACTTTAGGAGCTGGGGGGCATGCATCTGCGATACTAAAAAGGCTTACGACAGGGCATTTATATGCATTTGATCAGGATAAGACAGCAATTGAGATAGCAGATGGTCGCTTGGCTTTAATTGGCGAAAATTATACAATAATTGAGAGTAACTTTGAAGGAATAAAACAAGAGCTAGCACAGTATCATATTGTTGGAGCAGATGGCATATTATTTGATATTGGTGTCTCTAGTATGCAGCTGGATCAAGAGCAGCGAGGGTTTAGTTATCGATTCGATGCACCACTGGACATGCGAATGGATTTGTCAGCAGAAGTAACGGCTAAAACAGTGGTCAATGAATATAGCGTTGGGGACTTGATTAGAATTTTTTACCAATATGGGGAAGAATCATATGCTAAGCCAATTGCTAAAAATATTGCTAAGCAGAGGTTGTTAAAACCAATTGAATCAACATTTGAATTAGTTGAAATTATTAAAGCTTCGATGCCAATGAAAAAGCAACGATTAAAACATCCAGCAAAGAAAATTTTCCAGGCGATTAGAATAGAAGTTAATAATGAGCTAGAGGTTTTTGAAACAGCGTTAGTTCAAGCAATCGAATTACTCAATCCGGGTGGCCGACTGGCTGTAATTACATTTCATTCATTGGAAGATAAAATTTGCAAACGTATTTTTAATCAATATGGTAAAACAAAGGGTCCAGACAATGAATTAGAAAGATTGGTTATTGCGCCAAAACAAACGAGTGCTAAATTAATTACAACTAAGCCACTTGTAGCAGGAGAAATAGAACTAGGTAATAACAGACGTGCACAGAGTGCGAAATTACGTGTGTTAGAGAAAAGATAAAAACTAAAGGAGCGAAAAACAATGAAAAAGTCCAATAAAAAATTATTTAAAATTGAAAAAATGATTATAGCAGCTTTATTAGCTGTAGCAATCGCAACGCCATTTTTAGTGCTCACATTAACTTCGGTATCCCTTGCTTTTTCAAGAGATATTGTAGCAGTGGATAAAGAAATTGAAATAACTAAACAGGAAGTTAATGAACTAGAAGTCGAAAAGCAAGAAAAATTAAAAATTGATAGAATTGAGGGCTATGCAGCTGAAGGCGGTCTTGCTGTTAACCAAGATCGCGTAAGAAGCGTTAATTAGTGAGTGGTGTAGAAAATGAATGAAAAAAAAATGAATCAAAGAAATAGTAATAAATTTATTAGGACGCTCAATATCTTGGTCGTCACTGCTTTTATTGTTGTTGCTGTTTTTATGACTAGAGTTACATTATTTAAAACGGCAGCTGGAGAAAATCTGACTGCTTTTGTTGAAAATAGAGGTGTAGTGGATGGGATTAATTATGCAACAAGGGGCAATATTTTTGATGTCAAAGGAAATGTAATTGCGCAAACGTTACCATCGTATAATATGTTTGCTATTTTGGACCCAAATTATTCTAAAAATGTTAAGGAAGGCAAACCTAAGCTGCACGTAGTGGATAAAGTGAAATTTGCTGATCAACTAGCACCTATTATTGGAATGCCACGTGAGGAAATGCTAGCAGTTCTGTCAAAAGAAGGCTTCCAAGTTGAATTTGCACCTTACGGAAATGGATTGACACAGACAAAAAAAGAAGAAATAGATAGATTGGAATTAGAGGGTGTTTATTTTAATAGTAATGATTCGCGGAAATATCCACAAGGGGTTTTTGCATCACATATCGTTGGCTATGCAAGCTATGATTCAATAACTAAGAAAATAGAAGGTAAAATGGGGATTGAAGCCGGTTTAGATAAGCAATTAACAGGAACTGATGGAATGTACCGGTACCAAATTGATCAATCCGGACAAATAATCAAAGATGCGCCAGAAGTAAACATACCAGCAACCAATGGCGAAAATGTGTATTTAACATTGGATTCATATATTCAAAGAAGCTTAGAACAAACTGTTGCTGAAGTACAGCAAAAGCATAATCCAAATTGGGCGGTAGTTGTAGTTGCCGATCCAAAAACGGGTGCAATTTTAGGTGCTGCACAGTCACCAACATTTGATCCTAACATTAAAGACATAACTTCATATGTAAATACGTTAGTTGAAACAGAGTATGAGGTAGGATCAGTGATGAAGGCATTAACTTATGCAACGGCAATTGATGTTGGTAATTTTGATGGCGAAAAGAAAATTCAAACAGGTGGAATTGTTGTGGATGGTTTCCCAATTAACGACTGGAATGGTGGCCGTGGATGGGGCATGATGCCACTTAATGATGGACTTTGTCAGTCTTCAAACACAGCAATTGCCCATGTCGTTGAAAATAATATGACGGCAGATCAGCAAAAAGAATATCTTAAGCGTTTTGGTTTTGGTAAGGCTACGGGAATTGAGTTGGCGGGAGAAGGAAATGGAACATTTGCTTTGTCAACAAAGGCTGAAAGAATTACGACGGGTTTTGGCCAAGGTACAACAGCAACAGTTGCTCAAATGGTGCAAGCTTATAGTGCTTTAGCTAATAAGGGGAAAATGATGCAGTTACATGTTGTCGATAGTGTTGTGGATAGTGGAACGGGGAATGTAACATATAAGCATGAACCGAAATCAGTAGGAAATCCAGTTAGCGAGGGCACAGCAGAATATGTTACTAATCTAATGGCTGATGGTATTAGTCGGAGCGACTGTTCTTCAGGACAAAGGTTTATGATGAAGGATGCTAAATTTGCTGGAAAAACGGGGACTGCTCAAGTCGCTGATACCGTAAATGGCGGATATCTAAGTAGTACAGACGCTAATTATATTTATTCATTTGCGGGCTACGCTCCAGCAGAAAATCCGGATTTTGTGATATATACATCAATTTCATTGCCACAGACTAACTCAAATATGGCAACAACAACAATGATTAATAATTTGACCCAAAATATAAGTAAGCACTTGAGTCTCAAAGATTCAGGGCTAGGAAAACCACAACCAATAAGTGGTGGAACAATTGCATCGGTAGAAGCATTTCCAAGTTTTATTAATAAGCGAAAAGAAGACATAATTGGTTATCTTACAGAAATTAAAGCAGGCGATAAATTGACTGTTATTGGCGATGGCGAATATATAATTAATCAGAGTGTGATACCATATCAGCAATATTTATCAACACAAAGAGTGATTGTTCGCACTAATGGTGCCAACATCGTGGCACCAAATTTTGTCGGTTGGTCAAAAAAAGATATAGAAGTCTTTTCGGACCTGTCAGGAATACCAGTTATTTTTGAGGGGGTTGGATATGGGGCCGAGCAATCGCTAGCTGAGGGGCAAGTAATTGGTGAAGACAATCGTGTAATTACCGTTAAACTTGTGGTATAATTATAAGGTGTTATATGGCTTAAGGTAAGAAACTACTTGATGGCAATATACTAAAAAGTTGAAGACGAAAGAGGCAGACGATGTTGGGAAATATTTGGTTTAATTTATTGTTACATACATTTATTACATTTATTATCACAGTAGGAATTGGAGCAGTAGGTCTACCATTTCTAAGAAAAATTAAAGCGGGGCAATTTGTGCGTGAAGAAGGGCCAGCATCACATATTGTTAAAAGTGGAACCCCAACAATGGGTGGCTGGTTTTTTATTATTGCTATCTTAGTTGTTTCGCTGGCAAGTAATGCTATTTTGGGTGGAACACCGGAGTCAATTTGGTTTTATGTGGTTGCATTATTAATGTATGCTTCGATTGGTTTTATTGATGACTTCTTAAAAGTTGTCATGAAGCGAAACTTGGGCTTAACATCATGGCAAAAGCTATTTCTGCAAGTGATTATGGTATTCGTACTATTCGTCGTTTTCCGATCGCATTTTGCTGATTCAACAATAAATTTACTAATATTCCAGTTAAAGGTGCCAATGTTATTCTATATTCTGTTTGCTATTGTTTGGTTTGTTGGCTTCAGCAATGCAACAAATGTAACGGATGGCTTGGATGGCTTACTGACAACTTGTGCAGCGATTGTTTTTTTCGTTTTTGGCGTGATTGCGATGTTAAAAAACAGTGGTGGAACGGCGGTATTTTGTTTTATTGGCTTAGGGGCAATGATTGGCTTCTTCGTTTTTAATCGATTTCCTGCAAAAGTCTTTATGGGTGATACTGGTTCACTTGCTCTAGGTGCACTGTTTGCAGCAATTTCAATTGAACTGGAGTTAGAATTTATTTTATTATTAGTAGGTATTGTCTTTGTTGTGGAAACGCTGTCTGTTATGATTCAAGTTATTTACTTTAAATGGACAAAAAGGCAAACAGGTGCGGGAAAGAGAATATTTCTTATGAGTCCTTTGCATCATCACCTTGAATTAAAAGGTGATGATGAAGTAACGGTTGTTAATAAGTTTACAATTTTAGGATTGATAGGCGGTATAATAGCAATCTGCATCGTATTTTTTTCTTAAAAAAGCAGTAATCTGATGGAGTTGTGGTTAAATGGAAAAGAGATTTAAGTATACTGGACTAAAAGTATTAGTCATTGGTTTGGGTGTTAGTGGCTATGCAGTGGCAAAATTACTGCATGCACATGGAGCACTAGTTTGTGTTAATGAACTTAGCAAGGAACCAAGTAGTAGAGAAAAGGTTGAAGAACTAACAAAAATAGGGATTAGCTATATCGGTGGAGGACACGATATAGCTATTTTGCATGATGTTGATTTAGTTGTAAAAAATCCGGGAATTCCTTATTATACGCCTTTTATTGAAGCGATAATGGCGCGGAAGATTCCCATTATTACGGAGCCCGAGGTAGCAATGTCGTTGTGTAAAGCGAAAGTTATTGCCTTGACTGGAACTAATGGGAAAACAACGACAACGATGTTATTGTATACAATGCTTAAAAATTATGCTGATAATGTTTATTTTGCTGGTAATATCGGAGTGGCGTTTTCAGAAATTGTTGAAACAGTAACAAAAAATGATATCATCGTCCTTGAGCTTTCATCATTTCAGTTAATGGGGATGCCATCATTTGCACCGGATATTGCGATGATTTTAAATTTGGGTGATGCCCATCTGGATTATCATAAATCAAAACAAGAATACATTGATGCTAAATTAGCTATCTATAAAAATAGTAAATCACCTCAGGTCGTAATAATAAATGCTGATGATTCCTTGCTTGTGTCCGAAATTTCGAAGCGGAAACCAATGGCTGAAACAATGTTTTTCTCACTTGATAAAAAGTGTAATGGTGCTTATTTAATGGCAGGCTGGATTTTCTTTAAAACGGAAAAAATTTGTTTAGTGGCTGATATTATTGTTCCAGGAAGTCACAACTTGCAGAATATTTTAGCTGGAATTGTTGCTGCAAAGCAAGTTGGCTGTTCAAATGAGGCTATTATTGCAGCCCTTAAGTCATTTGCAGGCGTTGAGCATCGGTTGGAATATGTTTGCAGCTTTGAGGGGATTCGTTTTTATAATGATTCTAAGGCAACAAATATTGTTGCAGCTCAAGTAGCTTTGTCGTCGTTTGTGAGTCCAACTATTTGGCTTGCAGGAGGGCTTGACCGGGGAAATGATATCACAAGCATTATCCCTTTTTGCCAAAGTGTCAAAATGATTATTACTTTTGGACAGTCACAAGAAAAGTTTGCAGCCCTTGCTGATAAAATGAGAATTAGTTGTGTCAAGGTACCAGAAATCCAACAAGCAGTAGAAGTAGCGTTAGATAATGCACAGGCAAATGATGTCGTCTTGCTATCTCCAGCTTGTGCTAGTTGGGATCAATTCGAAAATTTTGAACAACGTGGCAATAGTTACAAAAAAATAGTCAAAGAGCTTATTTTAGCAAGGATTAAAGGAGTGCAATTATGAGATATATTCTGACTGGTGGAGGAAGTGGTGGACATATATACCCCTTGCTATCCTTGGCTAAAATAATAAAAAAGTATGATAAAGAGGCTGAGTTTTTATTTATCGGTAAGCAGAATAAGATGGAAGCTCAAATTGTTCCACAGGCAAATATTGAATTTAAAAGTGTCTGGGCAGCGGGAACAAAAGGGAAAATAAGCTGGCAAAATGTTAAGGCGATAAGTTGTTTATTAATTGGTTATTTACAAGCAAGGAAAATTATTCAGCAGTTTAAGCCGGACGTTTGCATTGGTGCTGGTGGCTATGTTAGTGTCCCAATTATGCTAGTGGCGCAAAAAATCCCAAATATAATTACGGCTGTGCTTGAAACCGATCAGTTTATGGGGCGGGCAAATTTAGCGTTAGCACAGAAAAGTGATTTTGTTTTTTCAGGAATATTTGATTTGAAAGCTAAATATTTTGCGAGTAGTCAAAATTATTTCTGTGTGGGGCATCCACGATCAGAAGAGCTGTTTAGCAAACATGAAATGGAAATAGCACAGAAAAAAAGGGGCGATCAAGTTGTTTTTATTGGTGGCAGTTTAGGTGCTCAAGCAATTAATGAGGCAGCAATTTCATACTGCCACTTTTTACAGGAAAAGCAAAAAAAGCAAAAGGTCTTACTAATATCAGGACAACGATATTTTACACAATTTAAAGAATTTGAATCGCTGTTTCCTAATTTACAGGTAGAAGCATTTGTTAGCGATTTGAGTTCGGTATATTTACGTACAGAAGTCCTGATTTGCCGTGCAGGAGCGGGAATTTTAGCAGAGGCTATGACATTTAAGGTGCCAATGATTATAATTCCTAGTCCAAATGTGATGAATAATCATCAGTACTACAATGGTCTATATTTTGAAAAGCGCAATGCTGCTGTGATGATTGAAGAGAAAAATATTAGGCGTAACAGCGTAAGTGAGCTAATTGAGCAGCTATTAACAGATGATAAACGAGTAGAAAAACTCTTATTGGGACTTAGTCAGATAGGCGGAAATACGGGGGCATCAATAATATACCAAAAAATATTAGCTAAGAAAAATTTAGAATACTAAGGAGGAAAACTAATGAAAGCATTCATAACCATGTTTGAGAAAAGAGGCTTGTTGCAAATAGATAGACCACTAGCAAAATACACAACTTGGCGTGTTGGCGGTAATGCTGATATTATTTTTTCACCTTGTGATGAAGGAGCGTTAGTTGACTGTATTGGCTATTTGATGTCAGCAAAAATTCCTTATAAAGTTATTGGTAAGGGCTCAAATTTATTAGTAGCTGATGCCGGGTTTAGAGGGGTTATTATTTTACTTGATAAATTAAAGCCATTTATTATGCAGGTAAGTCTTACAAGATTTGAAATTAGCGCCGGGATGGGACTACAGCAGGTATCACGCTATCTTGCATTAAATGGATATACGGGACATGAGTATTTCAGTGGAATTCCGGGGACAATTGGTGGAGCCATTGTGATGAATGCGGGAACGCCTAGTGGTGAGATAAGTGATGCTTTAATTCAGTGTCGGGTACTAACAGAAAAGGGAGAAATAGTAAATTTGAGTCATAAGCAATTATCATTTGAATATCGAAATTCAATCATTAAAAACAGTAATACAATTATTATTACCGGTGATTTTTATTTTGAAAAGGAGCAAGTGGTAGGAGAATCCCTAGAGCTAATTAAAAAGCAAAAACAAATTCGCCAGAGTAAGCAGCCATTAAATCAACCAAGTTGTGGTAGCGTTTTTCAGAATCCGGAAGGACATTTTGCGGGAAATATTATCGAATCAATCGGCTTAAAAGGGTATAAAATTGGCGGGGCACAGGTATCACCGATGCATGCCAATTTCATTGTCAATACGGGGGAAGCCACAGGTGCAGATATTTATAATTTAATTGAATACGTTAAATTAGCGGTCTTGCAGGAAACAAACTGCAGTCTTAAAACAGAAGTAGAATATCTTGGTTGGTAGTTATCAGATGAAAAGGAGGTGGGATATTTCGTGGAAAAAAGACAAAATAGGCGTGTAGAAAAAGAATTCAAGCAAATATATGATCAACTAGATTCTAAAGAAATAATGGCATTTGAAAAAATAAAATTGCGAAAAAGGCGAAGAAAGCGTTTTATTAGAAGAATGCAGTTAGCGGTAGTATTAATATGTATTCTGTTTATTAGCTATCTTATTTCACCGCTGTCTAAAATAAGGAGTTTAAATATTTATGACAATAAAATTATCAGCTCTGCAAGTATTATTGAGGCTAGTGGGGTTGTGCCCAATAGCTCGCTAAAACTATTTACTTTTAATTTTATGGTAAGTGAGCGGGTTAGTCAGAATCCATTCATTAAAACAGCCGAAGTTAAGATGGTGGGAAATGGACAAATGAACATTATGATCAAAGAACAAAGAGTTATTTTTAAGACAATTCAAGCTGATCAATTAGTGGCATATTTTGAAGATGGAAGCAGTGCAGTGGTGCCCAAGGGATATACAATCGATGCAGCGACTGTGCTTCCGCTAAAAAATAACAACCTTTTTTCTTATGAAGAGCTTGCGCAAAAATTAGCCACTGTACCACCTGAAATTGTAAGTGAAATTTCCGAAATAGAGCATACTCCCTCACAATTAGATGAAAACCGATTTACTTTTTATATGAAGGATAGAAATAGAATTATTATTCTGATGACGAGGATAGATACGCAACTAAAGTGGTATTTTAAAATAGTTGAGCAATCAGGTGGGCGAAGAATAGAATATGTGATGGAGTATGCGGGTGATGTTTTTGGACGATTTATTCCCTAATTTTGCTACCAGTTAGTCGATTGCAGTTATGAAGAAATTATGTTATAATATAATTTACGTAAAAAAACAAGAGGTGTAACAATGAAGAAAGTAATTACATATGGAACATTTGATTTGCTCCATAAAGGACATGTTGCCTTGCTAAGGCGAGCAAGGCAACTAGGAGACTATTTGATTGTTGCCGTATCGTCTGATGAATTCAATTCAATAAAGCATAAAGAAGCATTTTATTGCTTAGAGGATAGAATCGAAATCTTATTAGCGATAAAATATGTGGATAAGGTTATTGTTGAAGATAGCTGGACCCAAAAAGTCAAAGATATCAAAAATGAAAATATTGATATCTTTGTTATGGGCGACGATTGGAAGGGTGAATTTGACACACTTTCATCGCTTTGTGAGGTTGTTTATTTACCACGAACGCCTAATATTTCAACAACCGGAACAAAGAAGCAATTGGCTCAAAAATAACAAGATGTCTGGAGGAAAAATTAACATGAATGTGAAATCATATAGTATTTTATTTTCACATGTAACAAAAGAATATGCGATGACAAAGACCATGAAAGATAAAGTTTTGGTTTTTTTGACGAAAGCCAAAAGTGTCACACGATTTAAAGCATTAGATGATGTTAGTTTTAGCATAAAAAAAGGGGAAGTAGTTGGCTTAATTGGTCTTAATGGTTCAGGGAAAAGTACCTTGGCTAATTTAATGATTGAGGCGACGGCACCAACAAAAGGACAAGTTTCAGTAAATGGACATTTAGAACTAATTGCTATTGGTGTAGGACTTAATGGGGAACTAACAGGAATTGAAAATATTAAGCAAAAGTGTTTTATGTTAGGAATGTCACGCAAGCAAATAGCTAAAATTACACCAGATATAATTGCTTTTTCTGAATTAGGTGAATTTATTTATCAACCAATTAAAAAGTATTCAAGCGGTATGAAATCACGATTAGGTTTTGCTATTTCGATTCAAACTGACCCTGATGTATTAGTTGTCGATGAAGCATTATCAGTTGGTGATCGCGCATTTGCGGATAAATGTTTGAAAGTAATTCAGGAACTAATTAAAACAGATAAAACGGTGGTTTTTGTCAGTCACTCTAATGCTCAAATCAAACAATTTTGCGATCATGTTATTTGGTTGGATAGAGGAAAAGTAATTGCAGATTCAAGAAACTTAGATGAGGTATTAGTTGCATATGATAAGTATGTATCCGAAAAGAAGAAAAATATTAATGCCATACCGCAGTATAATAATAATTATGCTGAGCAAGAGCAACACGATGAAACTATTGAGTTACGGACAGTAGGCGCTAAAAATAAGAAAACAAAAATGCAGGGTACACTAAAAGGATTGCTATTATTGTTATTTTGTTTATTGTTTTTTTTAATAGGATATATTATTGGCTTTTACCTTTTTTGGTAAAAAGAAAAGGAGTGTTTAGGAGAATATGACACAGGTGGAACAGCAAACAAGAAAAACAAGAAAAAAAGCAAAGAAAAAGAAGCGGACAGGTCTAATTATTACAAGCCTAGTGCTAGTTTTCTTTATTATACTAGGGTTGTTTCAAATGCCCCAAATTTTATCGCTATTTTCATCATTTGAAAACATTAGTTTAACAACAGCATCAAAGGAGAAAAATCAAATGGGATTGCTTATTTTAGGTGTTGATAATAATGGTGGGTATACCGATTCAATAACTTATATCGCTGCAAATTTTGACTCACAAAAAGCAATAGCACTGCCAATTTATCGTGATGCATCAATTAATGTCGTCTGTGCGGGCGAAACAGTGGATAATATTAACCGAATATATAGTAAATATGGGATTGAATGCTTAGCACAAAGCACATCTGCTTTTTTAGGCTTGCCAATTGATAATTTTGCTGTTTTGACAATGGAAGGACTGGTGAAAATTGTCAGTGAGTTAGGTGAAATTATCATGAAACCAACTGAAACCTTCTGCAGTAATTTTGGTAGTGATAAATCAGTTGAATATTGTTTTACCAAAGGCGAAGATAAAAAAATGGTTGCTGATGAAGTTATCGCTTATTTACGTTATCGTGGTGGTGGAAATGGTGAAAACCGGGCAAATAGGCAAGTTCAATTAATCCAAGCGTTAAAAAACAAATGTAGTGATGAGATGATGCTCTGTTACCAAAAGGCAGCTCCATATTTTGGTGACACTTTTAAAACTAATATTGGGATAACAAAAATCACAACATTATCTAATGTGTTTGGGTCAACATTTACATTTGAAACACTGCCTGTTATTGCTGGAATAAATGAGCAAAGCGGATCAGGGTGGACACAAATAGTTGATCAGGAAGATAAGAATAGCAAAACGGGGAAAATAAAAGCAGAAATATTTAATTAGTGAAAAGGATGGTTTTTATGAGTTGGTTTTGGAAAAAATTAACAAAGAGACAGAAAATTTTAATAAGCTGTTCTTTGAGTATCATGTTAAGTCTTACGATGGTTTCAGCACTTGTTTTAATGAGCATGCCACCAACTAAAATGGCTGTTTTGGAGAAGAAAGAATTTGCCCCTCCAGTATTAATAGCAGATCAAATTACGAGTGATTACTACGGGATGCTTGTTTTGGGTAGTGATAAGGGAGCAACTAAAACAAATGGTGGAAACCATACAGATTCAATTACATATGTTGCCGTGAATAAACAAACAAATAAAGCAATAACATTACCAATTTATCGTGATACACTAATCAAATTAAGCTGTGCGGATAAATCTGTTAATATTAATCAGGTGTATCGTGATTTTGGTGCAGACTGCTTAAAACAATCATTTGCTGATATGAGTGGTCTGCGCGTAGATTATTTTACGTATATTACGTCAAATGGTTATGTCGATCTGTTAAATTTAATTGGTCCTATTACAATAACACCAGAGGCAAGTTTTTGTAGTAAGTTTGGGAATGATGAGACAAATTATTGCTTTACTGATGGTTTAGAAAAACAGATGACTGGTAATGAATTACTTGCTTATGCTCGCTTTAGAGGTAATACAAGTGGCGAAGCTCGTGCCAATCGGCACATGCAATTATTAAAAGAAATTTATAAAACATGTACGGATAAAAAAATTGAGTGTAGTACCAAAGTGCTACAGCAGGTGATCACGGGAGATGTTGCAACTGATATGCCAATTCAGGAAGCTTTTGAGTTGAAGCAAATAACGGATATTGAAGCATTAACAGTAGTAAAAGGAAGTAATTTTCAGGATGCTGAAGGATGGCATCAACAAATTGATGCGTCAGATTTAAAGAATAAAGCGGATAAAATTAAAATGGATATTTACGCCTAGAAAGAATTACTTATTTTAGTAATTCTTTTTTTCCTTTAGTAAAAAGGAGCTTATGGTAGAGCTGTTTTTGTGCTATAATAGAATAAATAAGTTAAAAAGGAAGATGAACAATGGAAATTAACTATGTGTGTTACGTTCTTACAGTAGATAAAAAGTTTAGGCATAAATTAGATGTCTTTTTTGACCAGTATTTTTTTGATGTTACTTATGAGGTGATAGGAGATCTTACGGCTGATGATATGTTGGATGAATACGGCGAAATTTATGATGAAGTACTAGAGCAGCAAGCTAATTATAGCATTCGCTTTTATGGAGAACAGCGATTAGCTAAAAATATTGATAAAAAGCTTAAAAATTCCCCCCCAGAAGTTTTTATTGAAAAGTCAGTGGAAAACTTTTCTGTAGAAAAATATTTAAATACGTTTAATGAAATTATTAGCTTGACCGATAATTGTGTCATTTCACAAGGTAAGCAAGCGCAAGATGCGAGCGGTATTGGTGACAATAAGGTTATGCATATTATTTTAGAGGCAAAGCGCGCATTTGGTACTGGAGCACACGATACCACACAGTTAGCTGCCGTGCTAATTGAAAAATATGTGACAACTAGCAGTAGCGTGATTGATATTGGCTGTGGCACAGGTATTTTAGCGGCCTTGGCTGCTAAAAGGGGGGCCAATTTTGTATTAGCCGTGGATCAAGATCCCATTGCTGTGGGTGAAGCATGTGAAGTCATGGTAAGCAATTCTGTTGCGGATATTGTAAAAGTAAAAGAAAATAATTTAATTAATGGAATAAATATAGCTAAATTCAATTTAATTGTTGCTAATCTATCTTTTGATATTTATGTTAAATTATTTCCTGTACTTTTTGGTAAATTAAAAAAGAATCAAACATGTATATTTTCAGGTATTATGGTGGGACAAAAAAATAAATTTGAAAAATTATTGCTAAAACACCATGGCATAATTATCGAAGAGTGTGCATCAGATGAGTGGAGTGCTTTTGTTGTCAGAGTTAAGTAGAAATAAAGTAGCCTATCAGCTAAAAAGGCGGAAGAGCAGTCGCCGAATTATTATTAAAGTAATCAACGGGGAAGTTGTTGTTACCGCACCTTTTACAGCGAGTCAACAACAGATTGAGGCGTTTATTACTTTGCAAGATGATTGGATTAAGAGGCAACAACAGCAACAACAGATTCCTTTTACAAATATTAGACTGCTTAAAACACTTTCACTATATGGTCTAGTTCATGGCATAAACTTCATTGAAACAGAGCGAAAGACGATTAAAATTTCAAAAACGGATATTATGATTGATATTTTTTTGCCTGAAAATGTTACGAATGATAAAATTATTAAGTCGATTAAGAAGTGGCTTAAAGAACAAGCTGGTCTCTATTTTGCATCCAGAATTAGCCGGTTAAAACATAATATTGGTGCGCATAAAATTATTGAAGAACAATTAAATAAAGTTCGTGTACGCTATTTAAAGAGTGCTTTTGGCCTCTGTTATGCCCACAAAAATGAAATTGTGTTAAATGTCGAGTTGATTTTCTATGAGCCCAAATATGTAGACTATGTTATTTTGCATGAGTTGACGCATTTTATTCATCAAAATCATTCTCAGGCATATTACGAAGACTTTGCAATATTAGAACCAAATTGGAAGAAATATCGAGTGGAATTGAATGCTTTACACCGGCTACATGGTGGTTGGTCACATAGCTAAAATAATGAGGGGGAATAGATTGTGATTACATTTGTAAAAGCAAGAAGCGGACGCGGGAAAACACATTTTGTTTTTGAAGAAATAGCGAAAGATTTAGCAACGAGAAAAGCAGAGAAAATATTTTTAATCGTTCCTGATCAAATGTCATTTCAAACGGAGTATCAATTATTAAGTTTTCAAAAAAAGCAGGCAATGATTGGTGTTGAAGTTGTTGGGCTGCACCGTTTTGCCTCAAGAATATTAGAGGAAATAGTCCCAATGAACTATATTCAGTTTGATAGTTTAGCCCAAAAAATGCTGCTTTATCAAAGTGTACAAGCAGTAGAATCAGAGCTGGAAATCTATCAGAAGGCCAAAGATAAAGTTGGCTTTATTGATTATTTACATCAATTTTTTAGGCAGTTAAAAGGATCGTTACTGCCCATTGAGAACCTACTTGTAGCCAAATCACTAGAACACCAACCATTGTTGAAAAAAAAACTAGGCGAAGTTCAAAAAGTTTTTGTAAAATATAATGAGCTAATTACGAGTAAAGCATATGATAATGCTGATAAGATTGATTATTTGCAAGAACAACTTATTAATGGTCAGGGTGATTGCCAACTAGAAAAAATAGTGGTTTATGTCGATGGGTATTATACCTTTAATAAACAAGAGTTTGAATTACTTGCTGCTGTTATTGCACGCTGTCAAAAGGCTGTTATGACCTTTAATGCACCTCTTGAGGGGAAGGGGGATCATTCTCTTTTTTCACTTGTTGAAAAACAATATCAGCAGTTTAGCCAAAAATTTCCCAAGGCTAAAACAATTGGCTTAGAGGCAAAAATAGATCGCTTCACAGCAACACCAATATTAAATCAAATCGAAGCAGAATATGAATATCCACAGAGCATACTAAGTAAAAATTGCAAAAGTGAGGCGGTAACATTAACATCGTATGTGTCAAAAATAGATGAAGTAGAGGGCATTGCTCAAGAAATTCGCAACTTGATTATTCATCAGCAAGTTAGAGCAAGGGAAATTGCAATTTATGTCCCTGATAAAGAAAGCTATGGTGAGCTAATTGAACAAATTTTTAGGCGTTATGAGATACCATTTTATTTAGATATTAAAGAATCAATGATCACACACCCCGTGATTAGCTGGCTCTATGGATTACTAAAAATTGAAAAGGATACTTGGCAATTTGATGATATGATTTCGCTATTGCATAATAATTTTTTTCAATGGAAGCATGGGATTGCTATGGAGGATGTCTATGTATTTTTACAGCATATTGAAAATTTTACAACGACTAAAAAATATGTTTGGGAAAATGATAAGTTCTGGTCTTACTATGATCGACCAGAGCAGATGTTTGCTGTGATAAATGAAGACAAGACGGACAAAATTAATGAAATCAGAAAATTATTATTAACTGAAATCAGTCAAGTGAGAACGATTTTAACCGTAAGAGACCATGGCAAAAAATTGGCTGATTTATTTCTCTACATGCAGGAGCAAAATATTCAAGCATACATAACAGCCGTGGAGGTTAAACAATCAAATTATACAAGTCACATAACAGCAAAGCAATACGCTTTAGCTGTTTGGCAGCAGCTAGTTTATGTTTTTGAGCAAGCAAATTTAGCAATTGGAAAACAAAGTGGTACGAAAAAGGACTGTCTCCAAATTTTGTTGTTTGGGCTTGAATCAATGGAGTTTACTAGTGTTCCAATTGGATTTGATCAAGTTATGATTGGTGATTTTGAGCGGTCACGATTTCAAACATTACATCAAGAAGGTCAAGGTGCAAAAATGGGGGTAAACTATAGTTTTATTCTGGGGTTAATAGACACCTATATTCCCCATGTTCAAGCAGGGGGGAGTTTGCTGACGGACAATGATTTAGCAATATTACAGGCTAATCAAATGCTAGATGATCTTTTATTGACAGAAGATGCGCTTTTGTACCAGCTCTTTCATTTTTATACAATTGTTACAAGTGCATCAGTGCAAACAAATCTTAGCTATTTTAACAAGCAAGGTGTTTACAATGATGTAGAATGCTATAAATCAATTGTTTTAGATACCTTTGGGCAATCGGGCTTTAATATTGAACAAAAGGTTGTATCACCAGAAAAAGCGTATATTGACTACAATACAATGACCATTGAAACAATTAAAAGACAGCTATTTACGCAAAAAAGTTTGGAGCCATCGCAAAAGCAGATGCTTGAGGATGTCACAAGTGCTGTGGCACCAATGTTTGTTGAAAAAATTGCAGCGGCTTTTAGCTATCAAAACAGCGTTGAAATTAGTGGTAATGTTATAACAAAGAAACAACTTAGTTTAACACAAATTGAAACGTATAATAGTTGTGCTTATAAGTATTTTCTCCAATATGTTGTGTCTGTCAAGCAAAAATACTCAGGTGAAGTACAAGCGCTACAAAGTGGGACGCTTTTACATGATTGCTTTGAGTCTGTTGTTGCATCAATGTTAGCAAAAAAATTAAAAATTAGTGAGGTTCCATTAGAAATATATCAGCAAGAAATAGATGATTACTTCCAAGGAAAATCTAGTTCACTCCAAGATCATCCCCTCTTTACAATGCAAGCTAATCGGTTCATGCTCCAAAAAATTGCTGATATGTCACGCACTGCCTTTGGATTTATGTATGAGTCTGATAAGTATTCTGATTTTATGCCACTGAAATTAGAAGAAATACTACCACCGCATAAAATTGAAATTAATGGTCTTAGAAAAGAAATTATTGGTAAAGTAGACCGTATTGATATAAGTAAAGATGGACGTTATTTTAGAATCGTGGATTATAAGTCATCCCAAAAAAGCTTGGATTTCAACCAAATTATTTTTGGAACACAATTACAGTTACCATTATATAGTTACCTTGCAGCACAAACTCAAGGTGCCATGCTAGCAGGAAGTATGTATATGCCATTTTCCGATAAATTTATTGCAATTGAGGGACAAAATCAAGAAGATATTACTAAGCTTATTAGCAAAAATTATCAGGCTAGTGGTTTTTTTGATGTAGATAGCGAAGCCTTAGAAAAATTTGACTATCAAATCGCAAGCAATAGTAAAAGTGATATTATCCCCTACACGGCTAAAAAGGATGGCAGTCCAACAAGCTTTTCAATGGTTATGACAGCAGCTGAAATCAATCAAATGCAGAATTTTTCAATAGCACAAGCAGAATTAACAGTCCAAAAAATTAGTGAAAATAAATTTGATATAGAACCATTTCGTCAACACCTTGATGAATCAACAACACCATGTATCTACTGCAAATTTAAAAAGATATGTCAATTTGACAGAAAAACAAACAGCTTTAACACATGTAACCCCCAAATAAAAGGGACAGGATTTCAAGAAAAAAAAGCAGCATTCCTAGTAGAAATAGCAAAAGATAAGTGAAAAAGGGGGACCTAAAATGGTCGAAAAAGAAATGCGATTTACAGCACAACAGTCACAAGCGATTTCAACACGTACCCCAGAAGTACTTGTTTCCGCAGCAGCGGGTTCGGGAAAAACAGCCGTGCTAGTAGAAAGAATCATTTCAATTATTGTTGAAGATGGGATAACAATTGATCGCTTAGTCGTCTTAACATTTACTAATGCAGCCGCAACACAAATGCGTCAGCGACTAAAAAAAAGATTACAAGAGCAATTAAAAGAAACTACAGGACGGAAAGCCTTTGTTAGAAAGCAATTATTGCTCCTACCAGCAGCAAATATCTGTACTTTTCATGCTTTTTGTATCAATGTATTACGCAATAATTATCAGTATATTGGATTATCTCCAACATTTAAAATAGCAGATGAAAACGAAATGGCGCTCCTTAAACAAGAAGTACTCCAAGAAGTACTAGAAATTGCATTTACCGAACAAACTCAGCACTTTGTTGCATTTGCTAGCGCATATATAACCGGGGTTCGTCTCCAAGAATTTCACCAATTAATTTTAGCGGTTTACGAAAAATCACGGGCATTTGTTCATCCGCAAAAATGGCGAAAACAAGCCATTAATTGGCTAGCAGAGGAAGATTATCTGGCTAAATTAGTAGCAGCATATCAACAATATGTCATCAATGAAGTCAGGGGGGGGCAAACTTTTTTCAAAAAAAATTTGGAACTGCTTACGAATTTTGAGAAGCATTATGCATTGTTTGAAAATATAATTGAGGCATTCGAACAAGTGATTTATCTGCTGAACGCTGATTTTTTAGCGGGAATGGATCAGCTCAGCTTATTTGATTTTAACAAGTGGCCTGCTATCAAAAAAGATGACAAAACAGTACAAACAGAAACATTACACGAAGCGTTTAATAAGGTCAAAAAAGGGCATAAAAAATTAGTAAGCACTGCTTATACAGCCGACCAAATTGGCGCGCAGCAGGAACAGCTATTGCCTTTTGTTGAGCAACTTTTGTGTTGTGTAAATGATTTTGAAGCAAGCTTTCTTGCGCAAAAGCAAGCAAAAGATATTGCTGATTTTTCTGATTTAGAACACTATATGATCCAATTGCTAGAACAATATCCAGATGTTTGCGATCAAATAGCTGCAGGAATAACAGAATTATTAGTTGATGAATACCAAGATACTAACGCTGTTCAAGACACAATTTTATATGCACTAAAAAACCAGGGAAATCGCATTTTTATGGTGGGGGACTTAAAGCAGTCAATTTATCGATTTAGGTTAGCAGACCCAACAATTTTTATGGAAAAACAGCAGCTTTTTGGCAGCCACAATAATCAAAAACAGGAGTTAATTTTACTAAATAAAAATTTTAGAAGCACCGCAACAGTCTTGGACACAATTAATCAAATTTGTCAGCCTTTGTTTAAACTTGATATTGATTATGATGAGGGAAATTGGCTATATCATGGTAATATGGGGTATCAAAAAGAAATGGATTTACCAACAAAATGGCATTTTTTTGATATTGAAAATTATGATGAGCGTGCCAATATAATTCAAACAATCGAAGAAACAAAAGCTGATTATATTATTAGTCAAGTATTAAATCTTGTTAATAATGAAACAATTTTTGATATCAAAAAAAATCACCAAAGACCAATTGTTTTATCAGATATCGCAATTTTATTTAGGAATAAAACGTCAAAATTGGTCAAAGCAATTGAACAGTCATGCCAACGTAATAATATCCAATATAGTTCTGCAGTAGATCGAGGTTATTTTGATGCAATTGAGGTTAATAATATGCTTTGCCTACTAGCTGCTATTGATAATCCTTATAATACAATTGAGTTGCTTGGATTCATGCGGTCACCGCTAAGTTTTTTTACGGATGGTGATATAGTTAAAATAAAGCAAGTAGCGTGCGAACAAATTGGTGAACAAATAGCTTTTTATTCTTATATTACTTGGTATGTTGAGCAATTTGCGGAAAGTAAGTTGGCGTTAAAACTTGAGCAAATGTTGGAAACATTAGCAGAATTTAGGCTCCAGTGTAACATTAATCCGTTGTCAAAAGTCCTGCGATATATTTTTGAACAAACTAGTTATGATGGTTTTGTTGGATCAATGGAGGATGGCGAAATTCGGTTAGCAAATTTGGAAGTTTTATGTAGTTTGGCTAAAAATCGGGAGCAAATTGGAGCCAATGGAGTGCGTTCTTTTATTAAATATATGGCAAATTTACAGCAGAATAATCGTGATTTTGCGATAGCTAAAAAATCGTATGAAAATACAGAGGCCTTGGAACTGATGACAATTCATAAATCAAAAGGACTAGAATTCCCAATTGTTTTTCTTGTTGATTTAGATAAGAAATTTAATAAACAAGATAGTCGAGCAATTTTTCAAATGACCCAGCAAGAGGGCATAGCTTTGCGATATAGTGATAACATAACGAAAACGCGAACAAAAACATGGCATTATGATATGCTTGTAAAAAGGCAAGCAGAAGAAGAGCTGGCTGAGCAATTAAGGGTCTTATATGTTGGCTTAACAAGACCAATGCAACAATTACAATTATTTATGGATTGCCCCACGAAGACGGAATATAGCATGCTAGAAAAGGCTGAAATATTAGAAATGAAATCATTTGCTGAGGCTTTAAACTATGCATATTCCTTGAAAAAAGCAGATTTCATTAGTATAACAGTTGATTTAACGGATGACTTTACCAGTCAAACGCAACCAAATGCCGATCAAAAAGGTGAAGTCATAAAGCATCGTACCGCGGAAGTTGAGCTAAAAGTAAATATTGATAAACTGACAAAAACATATAAATATAACAATTTACAGAACTTTGCACAAAAACAAACAGTGACAGAAATCAAACGACAAACAGAAGAAGTAGATTTACCAAGGCAGCTAGAGCTAATTGTTCAAACGGAAAATCAAGCGCTAGAATTGACCGCAATACCGGCATTTTTACAAAAAGATATGTCAATTAGTCCAACGGAATTAGGAACGCTATATCATTTAGTTTTGCAGCGATATGATTGGGAGAAAAGTGAGCCATTAGAGGATTTACTGAGCACATTTGTAAGCAACGGAATTATTTCAGAAGAGCAAAAAGGATATTTAGATACAAAGAGGCTAGTAAAAATGATTGAACGCATTAAAATCGATTTTCTGCTAAATGGGTATCGTATTTTTGCAAAGGAGCTACCATTTTCGATGGAGTATCCGGCGCAAGATTTATATGGTCAAAAAGAGCAATTTACAACTGAAAAAATATTAGTTCAGGGTAAAATTGACATGCTCCTGGTCAAGGAAAATAAATATGTCATCATCGATTTTAAATCTGACACAGTCAAAATTAAAAATAAGGAAGAATATTTAGCGGTGAAATACAGTAAACAGCTGGAACTATATAAACATGCGATAGCATCGTATTTTATTGATTGTGAAGTAGAAACAAAAATATATGCCATTTTTGCCTAGTATTTGGTATAATTAACTGTAATGAAGAAAAGAGGTGTGATTTTGAGCATTCCAACAAAAATAACGATTTCAAGGATTATGTTAATTCCGCTATTTATCATAGTTTGGTATTTACCATACCTTGGAGAGCTGACATTTTTAAGCCTTAAGTCACTAGTTTTAACAAGTTTTTTTATTCTATTAAGCCTAACAGATTGGGTCGATGGCTACATTGCCCGAAAATATAATATGATTACAGATTTAGGGAAATTTTTAGATCCAATTGCCGATAAAGTACTTGTGTTTACAATTTATTTTTTATTGCTTTATAATCAGATAATTGATCCTATTTCAGTTACCTTGATGATGAGCCGGGAATTTATTGTAGCAGCAGTTAGAATGGTTGCTGCTACGGATGGTGTTGTAATTGCTGCAGATTGGAGCGGAAAAGTTAAAACAGTTATTCAGATGATCAGCCTCGTTTTATTTTTACTGTGTCTGGAGAAAAGCTCACAAGTGGCTAATGTTATTGTAATAAGTGTATATTGGTTATCTGTTTTATTAACGATGACATCAGGATATTTCTACACGACAGCATATATAAAAGGAAGAAGAGGTTTAAAGTAAATGAAAAATAAAACAGTATTAATTTTGACAGCGCCCTACGGCAATGGTCATTTACAGCCGGCTAAAGTACTAAAAAAGCAACTAGAAGAAAAAGGGATGAATGTCCAAATTTATGATATTATTAATGAATGGAATCCCCAGATTTCCAAAATGACGCAAAATGTATACAAGCACATGTATCGGTCAGGATTTAGACGAATCTATCAATTTTGGTATTGGGCAACAGATCAAAAAATTGCGGGTTCTATGGTAACGTCCTTTCTAAAAACAACCAATCGGAAAAACTTATACACAGCAATTAAGGAAATTGATCCGGCAAATATCATCTGTGTTTTTCCTTCATGGGCACTATACAAACTATTAGAAGACTATGAAATCACAGTGCCAGTCCAGACAGTAGTTACTGATTTTTATATGCATAAATTATGGTACCATCCTAATATTACGCGCTATTTTGTGGCAAATGAATGGACTTATCAGAGTACAACTTTTGAAGTGGATGAAGAAAAATTTTATGTTTCGGGGATACCAATTAAAGAGGAATACGAAGCATTTATGAAGGATGCAGCAACAGAAATTGAATTGAAAAAGACAGTCTTATTAGTTGCTGGTGCCAATGGTGTTAGTACAGATTACCTATCACTTGCCAAGAAAATTCACGCCTCTTACCTTGAAGTAAAAGTTATTTTAATTTGCGGAAAAAATAAGACACTCTTCAAACAAGCTGCGCGAGTTCGTCGGAAACTTGCAAGTAAAAGATTTGTGGTGTATGGTTTTGCCGAGGATATGATTAAACAGTATGAACGCGCAGATATCGTCATCACTAAATCGGGTGGAAACACAGTAAGTGAACTTGCAGCACTAGCTAAGCCGGCGATTTTCTATGCACCGCTATATGGTCAAGAAATGGCAAATGCCCAATTTTTTCAACGGCATGGTGTAGCGAAAATTGCGATGACACAGTCTGAAGTGCAGACAGTTATTGAGCAGATATACACAAATCCGGAACAAATCAAAGAAATGAGAAAGGGCTATGCCCAGTTTTTCATCCCTGATGCAGGGAAAAATATTGCAAGCGAAGTAGAAAGATTGATGAATGAAAATGTATGAAATCATTAAAATAAAAGATGAGGGCAAAGATGTCTATAGCCTGACAATTAAAAATATGGATAATGATAAAACAGAAGTGCTAACAGTCTTAGGTGCCCTCCTTGCAGCCAATGGCTGGTTAAAGCCCTGTGTCCTTAGCCTAGAAAAGTATGAACAGCTGTTTGCCCAAACAGCTTTTTTTAGCGCGTACGCCAAGACCTTAAATTATTTGAGTTTTCGAAAAAGAGCTGAAAAAGAAATAGTGATTTATTTGCGGAAAAAAGAATTTTCGCCATTAATTATTGAACAGGTCATTAACAAGCTAAAGGAACAGGGATATATCAACGATAGCCTGTTTATTGCCGCATTTATTCAAAATAGTCTGATAACGTCACTAAAAGGCCCAAGAAAGATTAGCTATGAATTAAAATTATTAGACTGTAATTCTGCAGAAATAGAACAATGCCTGGAAACCTTATATGATTATGATATGCAGATTGAACAGCTACAAAAAATTTTCACCAAACAAATCAACAAAAAATATGATTCGCTAACGCAATTTCACAAAAAATTCGCACAAAAAGCAGCAGAATTAGGCTATAATAAAGAAATAGTCGATGTTATTCTCGCAGAAAATAGTTTGACGGAAGTAGTAGCAATCAATGAGGATAAAATATTAGCATTTGTTGAAAAGCAATACGAGAAATTAAGGCAAAAAACAGATGATGATTATATAATTAAACAGACAATCAAACAAAAGCTGCTTGCGAAGAAATTAAGCGGTGACGAAGCGGGGCGTTTGGTGGCTCAATTTTTAGAAAGTAGACAGGAGTAAGGTGATGAAAAAAGCATTGCGAAAAAAAATGCGGGCACAAAGAAATCAAATAATCAGCGTAATAATGGCTAAAAATAATGAGCAAATAAAATTGAACCTATCACTTTTTTTAGGTGAAAATGATTTTGGTAATATTGGTGTGTACTATCCGTATGAGGCAGAAGTTGCTTTTGATTTTGGTGAGCTAGTTGATCAAAGTCGGCTCTCTTATCCAAGAATTGTTGGAAATGACCTTGTTTTTATCCAAGGAGCAGGCAAGGAAAAATCAAAATTAGGTATGTATCAGTCAAAATGTGGACAAGGTAATATTGTTAGTCCAAAGCTATTGATAGTGCCAACAATTGCGCTTAATAGTGCGGGGTATCGTTTAGGTTATGGTGGTGGATTTTATGATCGTTATTTGGCTCACAATAGTGATGTTAAAAGCTTATGTTTGTTTTTTGAAACACAGATGCTGACGGATAAATTTGAAGAAATAACAGATGTCCCCATGAATTTTGCTATATCAGAACAGAAAATCTATAAATTTAGTTAAGGATGAAAAGATCGCGCCCCCTAAAATTAGCATATTAGCTTAATTTTAGGGGGCGCGATCTTTTTGTATTATTTTTAGCTAGATATTAAGCATCTGCTTAGTAATCCCTGTTTCGGCATAAGAAACGGACCATTTTTGTTGACGGTGATCAAAATTTAGGGTGCAGAAAGCAAGATTATCTAGAGGGGTATCATAAGAATACGATAGTTCATCTATAAGAATTAATGCTGTTTTCAACACATGAGAATGTGCTGTAATCAGAATATTTTTACCGCTGTGTTCAACAGGCATAGCATCAAGAAATGATTGGATTCGAAGCTTAATTTCCTGATCGCTTTCGTAAAATTGAGGCTGTTTATTCTGCGATTTTAAGCTACGAAATAAGTTGACATGGTGACCTTCTGCAGAGCCAAAGCAGCGTTCTTTAAGACGGGTGTCTGTTTTTATGACCAAGGGGAATTTATTTTCGTGACAGATGATTTCCATTGTTTGGAGTGCACGATCTAGTGGACTAGAATAAGCAACATGGTAATTCTCCTCAATAAAAAAAGGTGCCTTAGCAACAGCTTGATAAACACCTTTTGCATTTAAGGGAACATTTGAGGCACCCTGAATAATTCCAAGAGCATTCCAATCAGTTTGACCATGTCTAATAAAAGTTAGTGTTGTTTGCATACATTCTCATCCTTGCTATATATTTATCTGTTATTATAACATGAAAAGATGTTAAATACCATATAAAAAACGAGCTTTTGCTCGTCTTGAAGTGAATTAGAGAATTGTTAATTGACTGTCATTATCGAAGAAATGAATTTTATTCATATCAAAGGTAAGATTAAGATGATCACCAGCATTAATAAGTGTGCGTGCTTCAATTGTGGCAGTAACACTCTTATCGTGAAGTGTGAAATGGATATTATAATCATGACCAAGTAATTCAGCAAAATCAATTATTGTATCTAATGTAGCACGCGGATAAGTTTCTTTCATCAATGGGCTTATACTAATGTTTTCAGGACGAATACCTAAAGTTATTTGTTTGCCATTGTAGCCATTTTCATCCAATAGTTTAGCTTTTCCTTTAGGAATTTCAAAACGATTATCAGCAAAAATGGCATAGCCATCTTGGTAGTGTGCCTCAATGAAATTCATCGAAGGTGAACCCATAAAACCAGCGACAAAAATATTAGCAGGATTGTCATATAATTTTTTAGGGCTATCAATTTGTTGAACAACACCATCTTTCATTACAACGATTCTATCAGCCATCGTCATCGCTTCAACTTGATCGTGTGTAACATATATTGTTGTTGCACCAACGCGGCGATGGAGTTTGATTATTTCAGCCCGCATGTGTCCACGCAATTTAGCATCTAAGTTGGATAAGGGCTCATCCATTAAGAAAACCTTGGGCTCGCGGACAACAGCACGTCCTAGCGCAACACGTTGTCTTTGTCCGCCAGAGAGGGCTTTTGGTTTACGATCTAATAGAGGGGTTAAGCCTAAAATTTCAGCAGCAGCTTCAACCTTCTGTTTAATTTCCGCTTTAGGAATTTTACGAAGTTTTAGGGCGAAAGCCATATTATCAAAGACAGTCATATGTGGATAAAGGGCGTATGACTGGAAAACCATAGCAATGTCACGATCTTTAGGTTCGACATCATTGACGAGGCGATCACCAATATGAAATTCACCCGAAGAGATATCTTCAAGGCCGGCAATCATTCTTAGTGTTGTTGATTTACCACAACCAGATGGTCCAACAAAGACAATGAATTCACCGCTTTCTACTTCTAGATTAAAGTCAGTAACGGCAACATAGCCATTTTCATATTTTTTCGTAATGTGTTTCAATGATAAAGTTGACATACTTATTCCTCCTAATATCTTTTTTTATAGATTTAGTATAGCAAACTTGAACCTGCGTTACTATGTGCGCGGTGCACAAAAATAAAAAGGTGGAACAGTAATTGATCATCAGCATTACGAATATCGAAACCCGTAATAGATATAATTTTTTGGAGCTGATAAGAAATCGTGTTTCGATGTGAATATAATAAGCTTGCTGCCGCGGAAACATTGATGTTATTTGATAATAAGACTTCTATCAAACTGATTTGCTGGTTAGATAAATAGGAGAAATTAGTGAAATCTTCGAACAAAGAAGGCGCATTTCGTTGTAAAAAAGTGGTCGCCAAAAGCTTCGCCTCACTAAAAAAAAACTGGTCACGAATAGGTAACTGAATTATTGCTTCAAGATGGATAAACGTGTGTGGAACTGCTTCCATATAGGGGATTTCATCAGAGAATAATTTTGAAGCAAAGCAGAACAGACTAATACCCGTATCCTGATAGAAGCTTGCCAGTGTCTGGTGCAAACGCACGTGAAAATCACTGTCATACTGCCAACTGTATTTAATAAAAACAAGGCTAGTCAGATTTGAAACATCATGTTGTGTTAGATACTCAAGTGAGTTAAAACCAGTAGAAAACAAATCTAAAAGTGTCGCTGTAACTTTCTTAGCTGCAGTGATAGTGTACATCCGATAAAACATTTTAGTCGCCCCTTTTTTTCGATTAATAATTAGTAGTATATCATAAAAGCTTTATTAGCAGAATAGTAAAAAATAGTTTTAGAAAATGACAGGTTTCTACTGTCTTTTTCTCTTGTTAAATGGTATAATGAAAGATGATTTAATGAATATGGAGGAACACAATGTTAACAGTAAATAATGTCAGTTTATTATTTTCGGATAGAAAATTATTCGAAGAAGTAAATATTAAATTTCTTGGTGGAAACTGCTATGGTATTATCGGTGCAAACGGAGCAGGGAAATCAACATTTCTAAAAATTTTATCGGGTGATATTGATTCATCAACAGGATCAATTAATCTTGATCCGGGAAAACGATTAACATTTTTAAGACAAGATCACTTTGCTTTTGATCAATACACAGTGTTAGAAACTGTAATTATGGGATATCAACAATTATTTGATATCATGAAAAAGAAAGAAGAAGTCTATTCACGGGAAAACTTCTCCGAAGATGATGGTATGGAAGCAGCAGAATTAGAAGAAGAATTTGCGGAACTAGACGGATGGAGTGCTGATTCAAACGCAGCAATTCTACTTGAAGGACTAGGAATTTCAACAGAATTGCATGATGTGAAAATGGAATCAATGCTTGCTTCAAGTAAAGTAAAAGTATTGTTAGCCCAAGCATTGTTTGGTAATCCGGATGTATTACTACTCGATGAGCCAACAAATAACTTAGATTTAAAAGCAATCCGCTGGTTAGAAAATTTTCTTTTAACATTTGACAACACTGTCATTGTTGTCTCACATGATCGACACTTTTTAAATAAAGTATGTACGCATATAGTTGATATTGACTATATGGCTGCTAATTTATATGTTGGAAACTATGATTTCT
The DNA here is from genome assembly GCA_051652245.1 of Culicoidibacterales bacterium. Taxonomy (GTDB): domain Bacteria; phylum Bacillota_I; class Bacilli_A; order Culicoidibacterales; family Culicoidibacteraceae; genus BHER01. The sequence continues at coordinate 41,546 of JBOFTV010000089.1, forward strand.
GGTATCAATCAAGTCAACTTGCCCAATCAATGCTCTCAGACTCTAATAAGAAAAAAGAGGAGAAAATGAAAGAGCTACAGGATTTCATTACGCGATTTAGCGCTAATGCCTCGAAATCAAAACAGGCAACCTCAAGAAAGAAAATGTTAGAGAAAATCACTTTGGATGACATTCGACCATCATCAAGAAGGTATCCCTACATTCAATTTCAGCAAGAGCGTGAAATTGGAAATGAAGTCCTAAAAGTGGATAACTTAACGTATACATTTGAAGGCGTTAAAATCTTAGAAAATATTTCTTTTGAAATCTTTAAAGATGACACTGTTGCCTTCATGGGTGATAGCGATATTGCTTTAACAACATTGTTTAGAATTCTTGCAGGTGAGCTTGAAGCTGAGAGTGGAACAGTTACTTGGGGAATGACAACAAAATTTGGTTATATGCCGAAAGATAACACGGAATTTTTTCAAAATAATGATGACAATTTAGTGGAATGGTTAATGCAATTTTCACCAAATGATCAATCTGAAGCCTTTTTGCGTTCATTTTTAGGAAGAATGCTTTTTTCTGGTGATGAGGTGCTGAAGAAAGTTTCGGTTTTATCAGGTGGTGAGAAAATGCGTTGTATGTTTTCAAAAATGATGTTACAAACAGGGAATGTTTTACTGTTAGACGATCCAACCAATCACCTTGATTTAGAGTCAATTACGGCATTAAATAATGGGCTGACAGATTTTAAAGGTTGTATTTTATTTACATCTCATGATATTCAATTTATTGAGACGCTGGCAACAAGAATTATTGATATTAATGCACAAGGAATTGCTACAAATTATGATATGCCATATAATGAATATGTTGTAAGTGCAGGAATTGAATAATTTTTACTAAATAGTAAAATACTATTTTGACAAAAGTCTCTTAATTTAGGGCTTTTGTCTTTTTTTATTTAATAATGGACAGCTTTTCTGTTACAATTAAAGTAAGGAAGTCCAAAGTCCAAAAAAATAAAGGTAGGTTTGAACAATGATTCAGAAAATTTGCAATACTGATATTCACTACACAGTAGCGGGTGCAGGAAAGAATATAATTTTACTTCATGGATGGGGCCAAAATATTGAAATGATGGAGCCGGTGGGACAGCACTTGCAGAAGTGGTTTAGAGTTTGGAATATTGATTTGCCAGGATTTTCAGGTGCAAGTGTAGAACCCCCATTTGCCTGGGATATTTATGATTACAGTTCAATGCTGGCTGCGTTCATTGCAGAGCTAGGCATTATTAATCCAACGTTAATTGGACACTCTTTTGGCGGTCGGATGGCAATTATCTATGCAGCCAAACATCTGGATGTCCACAAAGTAATTCTCTTAGACGCAGCCGGGATAAGACCAAAGCGGTCATTTGACTATTATCGTCGGGTATATGCATATAAAACGGTGAAAACACTGCTTAAAATAACAGGACTTACGAAAATTTCAGAAGCTAAGCTCAAAAATGCTGGAAGCACGGACTATCAGCAGTCATCACAATTGATGAAACAAATTATGACAAAAGTTGTCAACGAAGATTTAACGTATCTATTAAAGGATATTAAAGCTCCTACATTGTTAGTATGGGGTGAATTAGATGATGCAACGCCAGTATCTGATGGAGAAATAATGGAGGAGCTGATTCCTAATGCTGGTTTAGTCATCTTTAAAAATGCTGGACACTATGCTTACTTAGAATGCTTGCCTCAACTTCAAAGGGTATTAGAAAGCTTTCTATCCAAAGAAATAGAACAGAATAATCGAAGCAGGAAGGAAGACAAAAGCGAATGAATTTACTAACCTATAGCTTGATAGCAACAACAGCAGCTGTTTTTATCTTTCATACTTATTTACGGTATAAAGATAGCTTACAGATGTTTCAACAAAATGTGTATGATTCCAAAAGATATATCGATTGGATCGTGCGTCACACAGAAAAAAGTTTACCTTTTTTAGACATTTTACCACTTATCCTCTGGCTTGGTTTATATATATTTCCAAGCATAAATATGGTGATTGTGCTTCTTAGTGGGAGCAGTGTTTTTTACTTAGTTCAAAGTTATCTACTCTATAAAAAATCTAAAGGATTTGTCAAAAAGCCACTAGTTATGACCCCAAGAGTTTGGCGCATGGTGGGAACAAGTCTCATATTGTTTCTTATTTTAGCTCACAGTGCGTCGTTGATTGCTGTACAAACAGAAATGAAATACTGGTTTTTAATCTATGTTTACGCGCTACTGAATATTACTATTTATGGTCTTGTGTTACTTGCAAATTTAATTAATAAGCCAATAGAACATCACATTAGGAAACAATTTGTTGAAGAAGCAAAGCAAAAAATAGACGCAGCCAAAATGACAACCGATGTCGTAGCAATCACGGGAAGTTATGGAAAAACAACAACTAAACATATTATAACGCATATTTTAAATGAAGAGAAATACGCACTCATGACCCCAAGTAGTTACAATACGCCAATGGGAATAACAATTACAATTAGAGAATCACTTAAACCAATTCATGATGTTTTTGTTTGTGAAATGGGGGCATATAAGCGTGGGGAAATCAAAGAACTTGCGGATATCGTCAAACCTAAATATGGTGTTGTAACGGCTATTGGGCCACAGCATTTGAATACATTTAAGACAATTGAAAATATTCAAAAAACAAAATTCGAATTAGTTGAAGCTCTCCCACAAGATGGACTGGCTGTTATTAATATTGATGATGCCCTGATAAAATCTTATGTCATTAAAAACAACTGCGCGCAAGTTACGTATGGTATTAGCAACGACAAAGCAGATTATTACGCCTTTGATATTAAGTATCATCAATCGGGAATGGCGTTTTCACTTATTTTGCCAAAGGATGATAAGAAAACTGTCCATATCTTTAAAACTAGTTTACTGGGAGAGCATAATATTCAAAATATTTTAGCTAGTATCGCTATTGCCGACGATATGCAAATTCCAATTGAAAAAATCATTAAAGGTGTTCTAACACTCCCGCAGGTGGAGCATCGATTAGAAATCAAAAAAGCGGGTCAGTTTACAATTATTGATGACGCATTCAACGCCAATCCGGTAGGAACGCAAAAAGCGATTGATGTCCTCGCAAAAATGCCAGGAAAGAAAATTGTAATCACGCCTGGAATGGTCGAATTAGGAACCGAACAAGAAAAATTAAACGAGGCCTATGGTTTCTATATGTCTGATAAAGTCGACATGGTTATTTTAATTGGCAAAAAGCAAACGGAGCCAATTTATCGTGGCTTATTAGCAAAAATGCCAGCAGAAAGCATATTTGTTGCAACAAATTTACAAGAGGGGTTCAGCCGGATGTATTTAGAGGCGATACCAGGCAGTTTTGTCTTAATTGCCAATGACCTACCCGATACATACAATGAATAATAAAAATAAACATTTAGAGGAGAATTTGTAATGAAGATAAAAGTAGCAATAATTTTTGGTGGTGAAAGCGTAGAACACGAAATTTCAATTATAAGTGCCCACCAAGCAATAGAAGCAATAGACAAAATAAAGTATGAGGTTATTCCAGTCTACATAGCAAAAGATAACAGGTGGTATACTGGTGATATTCTGTTTGATTTAGCGAAATTTAAAGACCTTGAATTCATCAAAACAAATGCCACAGAGGTAAAGCTAATTACTGACAAGAGTCGATATTTTTTATACGAATACCCCTTTAAATTTTTAACAAAAAAACCAATCGCTGAGTTTGATATTGCGTTCCCTATTGTTCATGGAACAAATGTTGAAGATGGCACTTTACAAGGGCTATTACAGGCCAATAAGATACCCTATGTGGGCCCTGGGGTAAGTGCTGGCGCTGTTGGGCAAGACAAAGTATTAATGAAGCTAATATGGCAGGCTTCAACACTACCAGTTCTACCTTATGTTTGGTGCTATGCTAAGCAATGGGAATCAATGAAACCTCAATATGTTGAAAAGTTAATCGCCGAATTAGGCTTCCCCATGATTGTAAAACCGGCAAATCTTGGTTCAAGTATTGGTATTTCAGTTGCTAAAAATGAAGAAGAATTAATTCTAGCAGTAGATGATGCCGCAAAATATGATGAGAAGATCATTGTAGAACGAGCGTTAACAGATTTTACCGAAATTAACTGTAGCGTCCTTGGAACAAGTATTCATGCAAAGGCCTCAGTGCTAGAAAAAGTATATGGAACGAAAGCTTTTCTAACATTTGAAGATAAATATCAAGGTGGAAGCTCAAAAATGGACAAACTGAATAATGGTCTCAAAATAGGGGCTATAGCAACCAAAAGTGCAAATGGAATGGCTCGGACTAACAGACAAATACCAGCAGAGTTAGGGGCCGATATGACACTGCTAATCCAAAACATCTCAGAACTAGCCTTTAAAACACTAGGCATGAGTGGTGTAAGTAGAATTGATTTTATGCTTGATAATCAGACAAATAAAGTATATCTGAATGAGATAAATACCATACCTGGATCACTATCATTTTATTTGTGGCAGGCATCTGGCGTAAGTTTTTCAGAGCTACTAGATCAATTAATCAAAATTGCGATTGAAAATTTTAAAATCCGCGAAAAGCAAACATTTACATATGATTCGAACGTACTATCTAACCAAAATACAGGAATTAAAACAAAAATGTAATTTGTAGACTATAAACAAAGAAAGGGTGTAGGCAAATGAAAAATAAAATTGCGATTATTACAGATACTGCTAGTGACTTAAGTGTAGAATACTGCCAAGAAAATGGCATTTATCTGGTTCCCTTTACTATTTACATTAAAACAAATGGCCAACAGGTTGAATATAAAGATACTTATGAGATTACACCCAATGATTTTTATGCAATGATGAAATCAGGAAGTACCGTTCAAACAGCAACAGCAACAATGGGTGACATTATTGCTATATATAGGCAAGCAGAGGAAGACGGTTATACAGAGGTTATCGCAATTGTAACATCATCAGGACTTTCGGGTATGTGTCAAAACTTCACTATTGCTAAGGAAATGTATGAAGGTCCATTAAAAATCCACGTATTCGATAGTAAAACGTTATCATACATTGAAGGAATGCTGGTGAAAAAAGCATTTGAACTAGCTCAAATGCAGGTGACTGCAGCAGAGATAATTGTGGAACTAGAACAGCTGTATAGTGGTAGCAAAGCAATGTTTGTGCCAGCAACATTAGAATATCTTATTCGCGGAGGTAGGCTGGGAGGAATAAGTGCAATTATTGGCAGTTGCTTAAATATTATTCCAATAGCCTATGTCAATGAAGAGGGCAAGTTTGGTGGTCTAGAAAAAAAACGTGGATTTAAAAATGCGGTAAAGCGGATGGCAGAAATCATCTGTGAAAACGCTGTAGTAGGGCGTGACATTATTTATGTTATGTCTGGAGGATCTAGTGAGGTTTATGATAGCTTTCAAAGTAAAATCAAAGAACTTGCCCCTGATGTTGAAATCCGTCAGGGTGAAATAGGTGCAGCAGTTGCTGCCCATGCAGGCCCTGGAGTGATAGCATGTGCGCTAATTCCGTGGCATAAAATAAAATAAAAAAGAGGGAATACCGATCAACTATCGATTGTTATACCCTCTTTTTTTATCGGTGCTATAATAACTTGGTGGAATAGTAGAAAAAAACATATCATTTTTGAGTGTGTTTCGAAGCTCAATTTCACGATTTATAAATCCTGTGATCCTAAAACTTCGAAAGAAACTGTTTTATTGTAATGATTGCAAAGGAAGTACTATGGGACAACTAAGTGACATAAAAGCATATTGTCAAAAACCACTACATTTATAAACATGATGCTATCAGATTTAAAGGAGCAAACAACATACTCAATTATATCACGTCGTTATAAAGTAGCAATATCAAACGTTATCATCCAGTTTGATAGATTTCGTTTTTGACAGACTACGCAAAATTATCAGGAAATAGAGCGTGTTTCTATGGATGAGGCCCATTTCATACCGACAAGTGGTACCTATCAATTCGTTGTAATGGACCACGCTACAGGGAACATTGTAGGTATTTTGAGGAATAGGTATGGTGCCTCCGATTGAAACAAAGTTGCCTCACATTGAAGTCATGTTACAAGATTTCTGGACTCCATATAAAAATGCGGTAAAAGGAATCGCTCCTCCAGTAACAATAGTTGCAGAGAAATTTTATCTCTCCAGATTGCGTCGTGGGTGTTTAATAAAACACGAGTGAGCCTTCAAAAAAAGACAGGAATCAAGTTGGGCAAATCGTGGAAGTTACAAACAAAATCACGACATAAATTAGACTTTATTGGGAAATACAAAGTAGATAAGATTGTTGCAAAACATGATAGTTTAGTTGCAGCATATAAAGCCAAAAACTCTTTCTTTGAAATCCTAAAAATGACCTCAGCAGCAGACTACCAATGGCACATTCAAAAATTATTAAAATATGTGAAAGACCACAATCTTTCAGAATTTTATTTTATCGAAACAACACTTATAAATTGGAATACAGAAATCTTTAACATGTACCTTACAATATACTCAAATGGTTCCATTGAACGAATTAGTAGAACTATCAAATAGTCCAAGAACAGGGGGGGATTCAAAAATATAGAAAGGGCAACGGATTTAATTGAATTGAGAACTTCTGTTTAGAATTTAAAATTCCACTAAGTTGACAAAGAACATTTTTATCTATTAGGAAGAGTTAAAATAGACTGGCTAATCATTGCTGGAGGAACGTGGACTTTTAATGAAGTGGTTGACGGCAAGAGAAATCGTGGCTCCAATTAAAGTATCTATGACACGCGCAAAAGCAAAAGCCAAAGGATTTAAATCGGGTGTGATAAATAAAATAGCCAAAAAGGTAGCACAGCCTGCGATAATAGCCATATTATTATTACTGGCATCACAAAGGATAATAATTGCCATAACAGAAAGTGGAATAGCAATCAGTTGCGTTAAAAAAACATTGTTTGTAATCGAAACCAAGAAAATCACAGCAACAGAAAAAAAAGATCCGATGATATTGCCAAAAATTCGTTGACCACCAAATTTTATAGAAGTCCCTAAATCTTCACGCATGGAGAAAACAGCGGACAGTGCTGCAATTAAAGGTGATCCCCAACCTAAAATACCATATAAAAGAATACATAAAAAAACACTAATCCCCGTCTTAATTGTACGAAGACCTAATCTAATATCTTTAAAAAACAAAGGAATTCCTCTTCTCCAAAACGCTAGCTAAGCGATAATCATTTATCTAATTGTAACAATAATGACTGAAATAGTCAAAAAAATAGTAAAACACTTGACTGTGTTGCCGAAACTTGATAACATAGTTTTATTAACTAGATGAAAGAAGGGATTTTGTGGATGAGATAAAAAAGTGGGCCGATAATATTTCACTGTATAGACTTCCTAGATGGGAGCAGCTACCGGACATTGAATTATATATGGATCAAGTATTAGAAATGGTCGAAAGATACCTAAGACCATTGTTTGCGGAAAAAACGGATAAAATAATTACGGCAACAATGATAAATAATTATGTGAAACTAAATTTAATTCCGAAACCTGAGAAAAAGCGATATCGTAAAAAGCACATTGCATCGATTCTAGCAATTACCATTTTAAAGCAAATCTTACCGATTTCAGATATCAGTAAAGGAATTGCACTTCAGACAAATACACATGGGGCACAGGGAGCATTTGACCTCTTTTGTCAGGCTCAGGAAAATGCTTTACAGGTACTTAAAAAACAATTATCAGAAGGTGAAATAATGTTTCAAGAGCTAGAAAAATTGACAATGGACACAATTGTTTTAAATATGGTAACTGTTGCTTTTGCTAGTAAAATTGTGACAGAGAAAATGCTTGATCTACAGGTTGTCGAACAACAGCCAAAATCAGAAAAAATGGATAAAAAAAATAAGGAGTGCTCCAGTTCGGTTTTATAGCACATAGTTAGGTAAAAACACCAGGCCCAATAAAGTCTAACCAACAGTTGGTACTTAGTCTTGGAGCCAAAATGGAGGCACAAGATTTTGTGAACTGAGGAATCCAGAAGATTTATAAGAAGTTGGATTAACTCATACTAGCGATGAAGTATGTGAAAGCATATGGAGCAAAGGGGGGAGCATATCTAGTCGTTTCTTTAGGAAACATAAACTACAATTAGAGGTGGTGAAAATATGGGAAATGTACGAAAAGAAATACGAAAACAATCAGAAACACATAGGAAAGCGCAAACGCTAATGCATCATGTAAACAAGGAAAATCTGATGACCCTGCACAACAGGCAAAAACCAAACAGAAACTGTCATCAAGCCATCAAAAAGATAAAGGAAACAATAATGAATAGGAAAATAAACTATGTATTGGATGCAGATATCAAGGATTTCTTTGACAATGTAGACCACAAATGGTTAGTTAAATTCTTAGAACATGATATTGAAGATAAGAACTTCATACGATACATCGTGCTATTTCTGAAATCAGAAATTATGGAAGAAATAACAGTCGTCGAAAGTGATAAAGGCACACCACAAGGGGGGCGCATATCACCAACATATACTGTTTATCTACATTATGTGTTAGATATCTGGTTTGAAAAGCCAAGGAGAAAAGCAATACAGAAAGATGCTGAACTGGTGAGACATGTAGATAATTTTGTCATCATGTTCGAGTATGAAGAAGATGCGAAAAAATGGTATAAACAGCTAAAAGAACGGGTCTCAACATTCAACTTAGAGTTAGCGGAAGACAAAACAAGAAATGTGTGGACAAAAGAAACATTTAATTGCTTGGGTTTTAGACACATCAACGGAAAAAGATTAAAAGGAAGATACCGGTTGCATCCCAGAAATAGTATCAGTAAAATGAAACAGAAAAAACAAACAGCAAAGCAATGGATACGAAAACAACAACACCAACCGATAGGCTGGATGATGAAAAGCTTGCAAGGAAAACTAATAGGACATTATGTATATTATGGAATTAGTGGTAATTATACATCACGACAAAATTTCAATTTATATATCAAAGAAACATGCTATAAAACATTAAACAAAAGAGATCAAAAGAAAAGCATGAGTTGAATGGTATTTGAACGAATATGGAAAGGGTATGAAATGCCAAGACCGAAAATCTATGTGAACATCTGGACGTGAGAACAAGATAAGATATGAAGAGCGGTATGCGGGAAAATTACATGTACGGTTCTGTGAGGGGCTAACAGACTTGCTCTCACGAAATAAAGAAATAAAGAAATAAAAGAGAGAGAGGAAGTCGAGTTAGTCTACTTGACGAAAGAAAATGACGAGAAATAATGATATTGCCATTTTAATTGATTCAGGAACAGATGTTCCACAAGAGATTAAAGCAAAATATAAGATGTATGTTATACCACTACGAATTATTTATCAAGATTGTGAATATATTGATGGAGTATCAATTAATGCACAAGAAGTGTATGAGCGATTTTCAACTGAAATTCCGAAAACATCGTTGCCAATAGGTCGTGATATAGTGGGGATTTTAGAAAAAATAAAAGCTGATGGCTATAAACAAGTCCTCGCAATAACGATTTCTAGTGGATTAAGTGGAACTAATAATTTTCTTAAGCAGTTAGCAAATGACGTTGATGGATTAGAGGTGTTCGTTTTTGACACTAAAAATATTTCAATAGGTAGCGGTTTTTTTGCTATGCAGGCAGCAACTTATTTAGTTGAAGGGTTGAAAATGGCAGAGATACTAGATAACTTAGAAAAAAGCTTGCCTTTTTCAAGAGTGTTTTTTACGGTTGCTACACTTGAATACTTAAAAAGAGGTGGACGCATTGGCTTAGTTGGTGCAACGGTGGGTGAATTATTAAATATAAAGCCAATAATATCTTGTAATGAAGCGGGTGTTTATTACACAACAGGAAAAGCAAGAGGACGTAAAAAGAGTATCCAAAAGCTTATTGAAACAGCAATGGCGTTTGCGCAAACAGGTAAACGATATAATGTCTCTGTTTTACATGGAAATGTCCCCGAGGAATTGGAACAACTTAAATTAGCGATGCTTGATAATTCAAAGAATATGAACGAAATCTATGCAGGACAGATTAGTGCAGCACTAGGTGTGCACACGGGCCACGAGATATTAGGAATTGGTATTCAAATAATAGAATAAATAATTAAAACAGTGAGTATAATTACATACTCACTGTTTTTGCTTAATCTAAGCTTGAAGGTGGAGATTTCTTAGCTGCTTGAAGTTAGATGATAACAAATAGCCACTAAAATAGCGGACAACATTAATTATAAAAAAAGGGAATCATATTCTACCAGACAGCTATTTTTTTGCTGTGCAAAACTTATCGTAAAAGATTGATTTTTGTTACAAAACATATTTTTTTTGTTATAATTAAAGGATACTAAAATAAAAAAGAAAAGTGATGAAAAAATGATAAGAGGCATTGGTATAGACATTATAGATATTGAAAGAATCTCACCAATTAACATAAAACTTGCGAAGAAAGTACTAACAAGTAATGAGTATTCTGCTCTCGAAAAAATCGAAAATCGCAACCGAAAAATCGAATTTCTAGGGGGACGAATAGCAGCTAAAGAAGCTTTTGTGAAAGCTTTAGGGACAGGTTTTTTAGGAATTAGTTTTACAGATATCGAAATCACCAAAAATGAATTAGGCGCCCCCATAATTAACTGTGATAAAATAATGGATGTTAATTGTCAGTTATCGATAACACACAGTAGCTTATCTGTGGTCGCAGTAGTGATAATTGAATCAGAAATAAGGAGAAACAAGAAATGAGTAATCAGATGGATAGCAGGCCTACTTGGATTGAAATCAATGAAAATCAGCTTAGTAAAAATCTGGAGCGAATACAACTGGTGGCAGCGACAAAGGAAGTTTGGGCTGTTGTAAAAGCTGATTGCTATCACCATGGATTAACAGGTTTATTTGGCACTTTTGTGGTGTCAGGAATTACTAATTTTTGTGTGGCACAATATGATGAAGCTGTTTTCCTTCAAAAACTAGCGGATGATCAGAGTATAAAAATAAAAATATTAATTTTTAGTCAAGTTCCCCCTGAGAAAATAGTAAACGTAAAAGAAAATTGGCATCTGACAGTAGATGGTTTAGAAAATTTCCAGCTAATGAAAAAATATAGCGGAAATAAAATTAACGTCCATATAAAAGTTGATTCAGGAATGAATAGAAGAGGTGTCAAACAGAACGAAGAATTTAATTGCTTATTCAATGATATCAATGAATCCAAAGGTTTTAACGTAATTGGTGCATATACACACATGGCTACGGCAGACACTGATATGAAATTTATGGAAGAGCAAGTCACGCGCTTTAAAATAATAATTAACGATCGGCTAAAAGAAATAAAATATATTCATTGCGAAAATTCTCATGCAATTTTTGCACAGTTAGGTCAAACAAGGTTTTGTAATATTGTTCGTCCAGGAGCGGTATGCTTTGGCTTGAGCGTTAGTGACAAACAGATAGCTCCAATAGCCCAGCTTTTTTCAGAAATAGTTGCTGTTAATAACATAGAAAAGGGTGAGTACGTCAGTTATGGTGCAACATTTCAAGCAACGGATCAGGGACAAATAGGAATAATCCCAATTGGCTATGCAGATGGGCTCATGCGTAGAACACAAGACTATGAAGTACTCATCAATGATAACCTGTATCAAATAGTTGGACGCGTTTGCATGGAACAAACAATTATTTATGCAGCAAAAGATAAACCGCTATTTTTAGGACAAAAAGTAGAATTTTTTGGAAAAAACCGACCAATTGCTCTCATCGCAGATCATAATGAAACAATTGATTATGAAATAATGTGTGCATTGGATAACAGAGTTCCCAAAAGATATGTGAAAGGAGCAAGGTTATAAATGTATGTTAGATATAATAATAGTGGAGGATGCTTGTATGGTATAATAATTTGTTTAGTTTTATTTTTAGTGGTTAGTTTATTTTTTAAGATAATAGTTTTTTTATTCCCGCTAATTGCCTTGCTTTTGTTGCTTTATATTGGTTTTAGAGTGGTTAAGTCGATTTTTTTTAAGGGAAGAAATGCTGCAGGGGTGGAATCTGAGAATTTGAGAAGTCAAAAGGAGCAAACATTTACAGGGGAGGCAATTGATGTAGAATATCGAGTTGTCGATGAACAACAAGACACTGAAAATTAACTTTATGGATTAAAGAAATTATGTTATAATTATAATGGTGAGAAAATACGGAAGAGAGTTTGATTAGGTCAAACAGAAAGAAGTAAAGGTGAAACAATATGAATCAAGACTTATTTATTGGAATAATTGCAATCGCGTTGATCGCAACGGGAATCATCTATAAAGTTGTCGTGCGTAACATCAACGGTACAAATCCCCAAAAAGAAAAAATAAATGAGGAGTCGGTAGAAGATGGCATTAAATAATTTAACAGCACTGCTAACAACTGATAACATTATTCAAGTTATGGGATATATTCTTGACTTAACATTAGTGTGGCTATTTCTCTATTTTTTAATTAGAATTATGAGGTTTAATATTCGGATGATTCAAATATTAAAAGGGGTAGCTATTCTAGCTATTGTTAAATCTTTAAGTGGCTGGTTGAATCTTGTAACAGTAAATTGGCTTGTAGGGTTAATTATTGACTGGGGGGCAATTTTACTTGTAATTATATTTCAACCAGAAATTAGAAGCGGCTTAGAGCATTTAGGCAGAAAAAGCTCTTTTGTGAGAAAATCATTAACAATTGGTGAACGTGAAATGTTAATTAGGGAAGTAACAATAGCTGCAGATTACCTCTCAAAAAGGCATATTGGTGGTTTAATTACAATTGAGAAAACAGTTTTAATGAATGATTTTGTTGCCCAGGCGATGGAAATTGATTCTCAAATTTCTTTTCAATTACTAACAACCATCTTTACACCCAATTCAACATTACACGATGGTGCTGTAATTGTACAAGGAACAAAAATTGCTTGTGCAAGTGCCTTATTTCCGGCAACAACAAGAATGGATTTACCACCTGAAATGGGGACGAGGCATCGCGCAGCATTAGGAATTAGTGAAATTACAGATAGCGTGACCGTAGTAGTTTCCGAAGAAACAGGGATTATCAGCCTTGCTGAAAATGGTAAATTATACACAGATTTACAAAAGGAATCATTAACAACTCTATTAAAGGATAAATTATTAAAAAGTGAAACAGAAGATAGTGTAACACTTGATGTACGAGGTGAACAATAATGAGCCAAAAACCAAAAAAAGAGAAAAAAAGAACCAACTTTACTGAGCTGAAATTACGCCTAACACAACTTTCAAGATTTTTAAGCAATAAATTCGAACAATTATTTACAAACAGTAAATTTACTGTAATTGTAACATTTTTACTTGCACTGTTACTGGTACAATCTATCCAGTCATCAGGCAGTATTACTGTGATTAAGCAAGTAAGTTCAATTGCCAGAAATCAAGAAGTCACAGCGGATTATGATCGGGATAAATTTGTTATTGAAGGATTGCCGGATAAAGCAGATGTTGTGTTACTTGGTGATGAGGCAGCGATTCAATCAACAAAAACAACAAATAGTTACAGTGTTTTTGCTGATTTAACATCCTATGGCGCGGGTGAACATTTAATTAATATGACAGTAGAAAATTTACCTAACAATGTTCAAGCACAAATAAATCCAAGCACAGTAAAAGTTTCAATCTACACAAGAGAGTTTAAAGTCTTTGATGTTTCAACAGAATTGATTAATACAAACGAAGTTGAAGGGTTGACAATTGAAAATCCAGTGCTAGCAGAGCAAACTGTATCATTAAAAGGGGCAGCAAAGGATTTAAGGCGAATAGCTTTTGTTAGAGCATTGATTGATGGTAAAACGATAAATGCTTCATTAAATAATAAGGCGGAAGGTCTTTTTGAGGGACGTGCCGTTATTGCGGCTTACGATGCCTCGGGTAACCGCGTTTCTAATGTGACGATTGACAGCGGAGGAATTGATTATACCGTAAATCTTGTGGTTCCTAAAGGGAAGCCAATAAGTAATCTAACAAATGTTTTTCAAGGAAATTTTCCCGAAGGTCAGGCAATTAAATCAGTTGTGGTAGATACAGAGGTAATTACAGTTAATGGAGCAGACAATCAAATTGCTAAAATAACAGCACTAGATATTAACTATGATTTAAAAACAATATCACGTGATGGAAAAATAGAAGGGACTGTTGTTGTGCCACAGGGAGTAGGACTAACGAGTATTACTCCATCTAAGGTAACAGCGACATTGACATTTGGTCCAGCCATGACTAAAAATGTAGAAATATCAGGAATAAGTACAATCAATGGTGATGACAGATTAAAATATGATGTTGATAATACAAATCAAGCAATAACAGTAGCAGTAACAGGAACCGAAGAACAACTAGCGGTGTTTAGAGCAGATATGATTGATGTCCGGGCAAATGTGCTAAACTTTGGTGAAGGGGTACAGACAGTTTCATTAGAGGTTGTGGGACCAACAATATATCGATATGAAATTAATCAAACAACTATTAGATTGAAAATTACAAAAAAATAAATAATAAGTATATATTGAAGGGAATGGCAAAATAATGAAATATTTTGGAACTGATGGTGTAAGAGGTAAAGTAGGTAAATTATTGACAGTAGAACTAGCGCTAGAATTAGGTAAAGCAGCGGGGGCAATAATTTTTAAAAATCATGAAGGAAGAGAGGGGAAACCATTTGTTGTGGTGGGTAAAGATACAAGAATATCATCAGATATGCTAGAAAATGCTTTAATTGCAGGTTTCTGTAGCCGTGGTGTGGATGTACTCTCGCTTTCAACAATCCCAACGCCTGCAGTCGCTTACATAACAAGGCAAATGGGTGCAGCAGCCGGTATTGTTATCTCTGCATCACATAATCCATATTATGATAATGGAATTAAGCTTTTTGGTCATGATGGTTTTAAGATAAAAGATGACATGGAAACAGAGATTGAAGAAATACTAAATTACCCAGAAAAACTGTGGAATTTTCCATTGCCAACGGATGAATTATTTGGTGTTGTGCTAGATAATGCGGAAGCTCCGCAAAAATACATTCAATATTTAAGACAAACAGTCGAAACGGATTTTAAAGACATGCATATTGCACTTGATTGTGCAAATGGAGCAGCAAGCAAGATAGCACCTAAATTATTTACACTACTTGGAGCGAAAGTTTCAGTCATGGGAAATAGTCCAGATGGAATCAATATTAATGAGGGCGTGGGTTCAACACATCCAGAAGCACTAGGAAAATTTGTTAAAGAAGTAGGAGCAGACATTGGCTTTTCATTTGATGGTGATGGTGACCGCGTAATAACTATTGATGAAAAAGGTGAAGTACGTGATGGCGATTATATGCTATTTCTCTGTGCGCAGTATTTAAAAGAAAAAGGGCGTCTTAATCAAAATACAGTAGTATCAACAATCATGGCTAATTTAGGCTTTCACAGAGGGCTAAAAGATTTAGGCATTAGAAGTATCCAAACAGATGTGGGGGATCGATATGTTGCACAAGCTATGCTTCAAGGTGGTTATATTCTGGGGGGCGAACAATCAGGGCATATTATTTTCTTGGAATATTCAACAACAGGTGATGGGCTTCTTTCTGCAGTTCAATTTCTAGAAGTGCTCAAGCACAGAGGCGTTTCTTTTTCGAAATTAACAAACATGATGCAGAAGTTACCGCAGATTTTAGTTAATTTAAAAGTAAATGACAAAAAGCAAATCTTAGAAAATCCGTTATTAAAAGAAAAAGAACTAGAAATAGAAGAGATTTTAGGTAGTAGAGGAAGACTTCTACTAAGACCTTCAGGAACAGAACCGCTGATTCGTGTTATGGTAGAGGCGGAAACAGAGGAAATTTGTCGTGATATAGCGCATCAAATCTTAGCTGTGGTCAAACAAATTTTAAATAAATAATAAACTTAAAAAATGAAAGAGGTAATACAATGAAAATTTTAGCGGTAAATGCAGGGAGCTCATCGCTCAAATATCAATTATTTAACATGCCAGAAGCAACAGTAATATGTTCAGGGATTGCTGAAAGAATTGGGCTTAACATGTCTGTTTTTTCGATGAAAGTAAATGGCGAGAAATATGAAATCGAAGTAGAAATACCAAATCACGCAGTAGCGGTGGAACTAGTGCTACTGTGGTTTGAAAAATATAAAGTAATTGATAATATGGATGAAATTATTGGTGTTGGTCATCGAGTGGTCCATGGTGGAGAAGCGTTTACAGGATCAGTTCTTGTGGATGCGGGAGTAATAGAACAAATATCAGCTTTATCTGAGTTTGCACCTTTGCATAATCCAGCTAATTTACTAGGAATATCATCTTTCCAAAAAGCATTACCACATGCTAAAACAGTAGCGGTTTTTGATACAGCCTTTCATCAAACAATGCCAGAAGAGGCATATATGTATGCAACACCATATTCATGGTATGAAAAATACGGCATTAGAAAATATGGTTTTCACGGAACATCTCATGAATATGTCTCTAAAAGAGCGGCTGAAATGTTAGGATGTCCATATAGTGAAGTAAAGACAATTGTTTGCCATTTGGGTAATGGCGCATCGATTTGTGCTATAAAAGGTGGTGTTTCAGTTGATACTTCAATGGGATTTACTCCCCTTGCAGGTATTCCAATGGGAACTAGAAGTGGAGATATTGACCCGGCAATCATCCCTTATATCGGGGGGAAACTTGGTTTAGATGCAGCAGGAGTAATCGATAAATTAAACAAGGAATCTGGTTTTGCAGGTATTTCGGGTATTTCAAGTGATGCGAGAGATTTGATGGAAGCCTTCCATAATGGTGATAGCAGAGCTGTTTTAACAGTGGATATCTATGCCAAAAGAATTGCAGAAGTAATTGGTAGTTATTTTGTGACACTGGGTGGTGTTGATATAATTGCTTTCACAGCAGGTGTAGGTGAAAATGCTGGGGATATGCGCCAAGAAATATGTAAACGTCTAGATGTACTAGGAGTTACAATGGATACTGAAAAAAATCTTTCAACGCGCTCAAAGGAATGTTTTATTTCGGGAGCAGATTCAAAAATAAAAGTTGCTATTATACCAACTGATGAAGAGTTTGTTATTGCGAGTGATACATATCGTATTTTAACATAGTAAGATAATAGATTTAGTGACTGAAATAGCTAATAAATGGCATTTGCCTAAAAAAATAAAAAATAGTGACTAAATAAGCGGGGGACTTTGATTTTAAGCAAAAGTCGTCAGGGGAGCTTAACCTTGTTTTTCAGCCAACTAAGTTAGAAAATAAGATGAAAGAATGCAAAAAACGTTAAATTTATTGCATTCTTTTTTCATTTCAAGTATAATTATTATTGTATGAAAAAAATACGCACAAGTAGGAATTTTAACGTCGAGTGCCTAGAATAATAGGTGATGTTATTTCGAACTATT
>JBOFTV010000090.1:0-1682 GCA_051652245.1 Culicoidibacterales bacterium
TCTTTATTTCCCGGGTAATGAATTGCCAGAATTTGACCGAGTGGGTCATACCGATAAGCCGTTTTATTCCCGCGAATGTCTTCCATTGTGTCGATCTGGCCTTTTGGGGTGTACGTGTAGCTGATTGTGTTGCCATTGGATGCTCGTGTTTGAACGACTTGGTCTTTACTGTTATATCTGTAATCAGTTCTGTTCCCATTAGCGTCTGTTTTCTCGACTACTCGTCCGAAGTTGTCATATTTGTTGGTTATGATTGTTTCTCCGAGGGAATTTTTTTCCAGAAGAAGGTCGTTGTAGGTTTTGGTCGTTTTATAGCCTGTGGCGGTTATTTCGCTGGTGATGCGGTCGTAGATGTCGTAGGTTGTGACGGTTTTGTTGCCGTTGCCGTCGATTGTTTCGGTCGCACGCCCTTTGTTGTCATAGTTGGTTTTTGTTGTAGGTTGTTATCGTGTATTTACAGTCTAATAGACAAGCCTCTTTTTGGAAAAAAATCCTTGCCTACTGTTTTATTTGTTTGTAAATTACATGCCTGTCCACACAAAACCGCTAAGTAAAAAGGCATGCCTTTATGACTTAGCGGTTACAGAAGCTACTTTTAACTCAATACCTTACAAATGAATTTGAATCTTAAGCACATTGAAACTGGCGTTAGATTATTGTGTGCATAGGTGTACTATTCATATTTTATTAACACTTTAAGACCTTTCGATAGAGACGACAACAATCTTCTATATCTAGAAATATTATATGCCTCCAATCATAAATACTAAAGCAAAAAGAAGCCCCCCAATATACTTCTGTCCATCCATCTTTATTATTATAGCATTCTAATATTTTTTTTAATATTTCTTCTAAATATTTGGTTGTAATTCCTAACTCCCCAAAATCGACATTTTCCCATCTGTTTTCTAGCTCTCTTAACGAAGTCTCAAAAAATCTAAAATAATATAATAAGTTAACACCACCCAATTCTTGATTTACTAATTTTATCGCACAATGCATTGCTTCTTTCACTTTTTCTTTTTGGTAAACATTATCTAAATTAATTAAACGCACAAATGTTCCAACCAATGTTCTACTGTTCTCATTTCTATCCGAGTTATTTTTTAATGTTAAGAGCACTTCATCTTGTAACTCCCTCAGCCATATTATTTCTTGATATTTTGAAATCTCATACTTTTTGTATACAACTAACATGTTTTCACGTTGCATTTCATAGTACGATCCTGCAAAATACTTATATATTTCTTTTCCAGTATGTAAGTATTTTCTCATATATTTTTACATTGAGTAGAACACTCAACTTCCTCCCTCCCCAGTGTCATAGGATAGTTGCGTGATGGATTTTCCGTAGCTTGCTGTATTAACGCAAGTACTAACATACACCTACAATCAAACCTACAATAACACCAGTATTTATTCCTGTATCATTGGCCATTTTTACTCTTTGATCCGTTGTCAATTCATTGGAGAATTCAAATGCTAATCCTGCCCCCTCCATCAAAACATGATACAATATTTTCATTTCTTTAGGCAACTAAGAAAAACAATAGACAAGCTTCTTTTTGGAAAAAAAGTCCTTGCCTACTGTTTTATTGTGCTATCTTACAATTTATTCCTTACCATATATTTCCGTTAGCCTAATAAATTCTCTCCGCTCGTCAAATTCTTCTGCGTAGTCA
>JBOFTV010000091.1:0-20245 GCA_051652245.1 Culicoidibacterales bacterium
TTGCTCACACCCTTGAAAACAACAACTATTTTTTGATGTGGGTGAAAGACATTCAGAGTAATGGCATCCTTGGAGCCTTGAACTTAAGGATGAAACATTTGACACATCTGTCCAACGCATTTTAACGCGAAAACAAACACTTACTGTAAAACAAAATCCTCAGATTTACCGTTTTATGCCATCAAATCAAATTTTTGATTTTGATGGCGATGGAGATTATACACTAAATTTTCGTGTGGTCCGTTTTAACATAAGTGAAACGACATACGAATCTATCATTACGAATCTACCGGAAGACCCATTTTCTCTTGATGATATCAAAACATTATATGCTATGCGTTGGGGGCTAGAAACAGCTGTTAGAACATTAAAATATACTGTGGGACTTATGACTTTGCATACAAAAAAAGTGGTATTCATTTTACAGGAGTTATCCTCAAAATTACTCATATTCAATCTCTGCCAACTTGTTGCTTTTTTTGACATTACTTAAGATTCGATTAACTTAATGACATTGGGTGTAAGCCCTATTTTTGAACAAAAACAGCTTCAAAATTAAAATTCTCATAGCGATGCCTTGTAACCGAGTATTCAAATACCGTGCCATCTTGAAGGGAAGCAACTTTTTCGAGTTCCATAACAAAATCTTTTTTTGTTAAATTTAGTAAGGCAATATCCTGAGCAGTCGCCTTATCTCCCTTGATGTTAACATGAACAATTTGCATTTTTAGTTGCAGTGTATGGCTAATATAATTATAAATTGATTGCTGTAGATGTGCTGCCGTGAGACCGGGAATAACAGACAATGGCATAAAAATTTGTTCAATAGAATAAGGTGAGTCATCAATAAGCCGCTGGCGGGTAATCCGATAAATATATTGATTTAAAGGAATATTTAACTTGTTTGCAATTGCGGCAGTAGGCAATTCAATTGAAAATTGATGAATGCGTGACTGAATGCGTGACTGATCTATCGTATTAATTAAACTAGCATTAGGACTTAGGGTAAATGATTCATCATGTGGAACCCGAAGGACAAAAGTTCCTGCCCCTCTTCGGCGCGTTAAAATACCTTCAGACACAAGTTTATCGAGGCCCTTTTTTATCGTTAATTTGCTGCAGTTATAGGTTTTTGCGAGAAAATCACCAGTAGGTAAAATTGCGCCTACTGGATAGACCTTATCAATAATTTGCTTGCGAATGCTTGTGTAAACTTCCATATGTTTTGTATCCATTCTTTTAGTTTTTATCATCTTAGCACACCTCTTTATTACCCTTAATTATACGTTGTTCTCTTTACCAAAGCAAACACAACTTTTTAAAAGTATATTCTTTTGTATAAAAGTGTTTACTTTATTTGAGAATCATGATAAACTAACAGCATATTGATAGCCTTTTCATTTATGAAGGCAAGAAAGCGGTGACTTACAATGAACAACAAAAAATTAACCTTTCCCCCAGATTTTTGGTGGGGGTCAGCATGGTCAGCAGAACAATCTGAAGGAAAAGGGATAACAGCAAAAGCGCAAACAAATTGGGATCGATGGTATGAGCTCGAGCCTAATCGCTTTTATGAAGACGTTGGACCACAGCAAACAACAGATCACACAAAACATTACAAAGCGGATGTCCAATTAATGAAAGACACTGGTCACAATTCCTTTCGGATGTCGATTTCATGGGCGCGGATGTTTCCTGCTGGTGGAGAAGGGGAAGTAAACAAGGAGTCCATTGCTTTTTACCGCGACCTTTTTAAGGAGATGAACCAGAAAGGCATTAAAGTGTTTGCCAATTTATATCATTTTGATATGCCCGTTGCCATGCAAGATAAAGGCGGCTTTGAATCACTAGAGGTGATTGATGCTTATGTAAACTTTGCAAAAGCTTGTTTTACGGCGTTTGGTGATTTAGTCGCTTACTGGTTCACATCAAATGAGCCACTTGGTCCAATTTTGGGGAGTTACATTGAAGGCTTCCACTATCCCAATATAATTGACTTCAAGCGTGGTGTCCAAGCTGCATACTACACAATACTAGGACATGCTTTAGTGATTGAAGCCTTTAAAACTTACAACTTAGCAGCAAAAATTGGTGTCATCCTTAATTTGAGCCCAACCTATCCAAGAAGTAGCCATCAAGCCGACTTATCTGCTTCCAAGCTAGTGGACTTACTTTATACAAGAAGTTTTCTTGATCCAATGGTGAAAGGAACTTTTCCCCCAGAGCTAGTGGATTTTCTACGCGAACATGGACAAATGCCAATAACAACAGCAGAACAAAGGGCAATCATTAAAAACAACACGGCACAAATACTAGGACTAAACTACTATGAACCACGACGAATCCAAGCACGCACAAGTGAACCAAATAAAAATGGCCCATTTATGGCGGAGTGGTTTTATGAAACCTACAACATGCCCGGTAAGAAAATGAATCCTCACAGAGGTTGGGAAATCTATGAAAAAGGTCTTTACGACCTGTGCATGGACATCAAAAATAACTATGGAAACATCGAATCGTTCATCTCGGAAAACGGTATGGGTGTTGCGGATGAATCACGATTTTTACAAGAAAATGGTCAAATTGCGGATGACTACCGCATTGATTTCATTAAAAACCACCTCGCATATCTATGGAAAGCAATTGACGAGGGCGCTAATATTAAAGGCTATCATCTTTGGACCTTTATTGATTGCTGGTCATGGATAAATGCCTATAAAAATCGTTATGGCCTAGTTAGCCTAGACCTAAAAACACAAAAAAGAACGATTAAAAAAAGTGGAGAATTCTACAAGAAAACAAGTGAAGACAACAGCATAATCTACGATGTCGAAAAATTAAGATAACAAAATAAAGGAGAATGACTATGAAAACAGAAAAAAAATCAATCAGTGATATTTTTGCAACCATCGCCCAAACAATTGGCGGGGAAATTCATTTAAGAACATTGCGTGATGCTTTCGCTTCAATTATGCCATTTATGATATTAGCTGGATTTGTTACATTAATAAATTATGTTGTGCTAGACCCCAAAGGTTTTCTAAGTGTCTTGATTGCACCCGAAATACTAACAGAGATGCAAACAGTGGGTTCAGCAATTGCCAATGGAACACTAAGTATCATCTCATTATTGATAATCGTGTCAATATCCTATCATATGTGTGTCAATAAGAACGATAAAAACATTGTTGCTTCAACCTTAGTTTCAATTTCAACTTTTATGGTACTAACACCAATGTTACTAAAATATACACCAGAAGGAGCAACAGAGAGTTTTACGATTATGGGGGTACTACCACTGCAGGCAATCGGATCTAGTGGCATGTTTGTTGCTATTTTTGTTGGTTTATTTGCGACAGAATTGTTTATTTTCTTTTCTAACAATAAGCGCTTACAGATTAAAATTGATGGTAACATTCCCCCTTCCGTTATTGGCTCTTTTACAGTGCTATTTCCGATTATTCTAACAATACTCTGTTTTGCCATTGGCGGATTTATCTTAAATACAATCACGGGATTAACGCTTAGTGAAGTCATTTCATTGATTATTGTGACACCACTAAAAGGAGTGACAACAAGTTTACCAGGCTTTCTGTTAATCACATCAATTGCCAATTTATTTTTTGGCTTTGGTATTCATCAAGCAGTTATCTCGGGAGCCTTGCTTGATCCATTTTTAATTCAAAATATGCAGGAAAACATGTTAGCCTATGCAAATAATCAACAGATTCCTCATATTATTAATATGGCCTTTAAAGATACATTTGCTGTTATGGGTGGGTCTGGAAATACGATTAGCTTATTAATTGCTATTTTTATTTTCAGTCGCCGTCAAGATTATAAGGATATTGCGAAGCTTTCGTTAACCCCTTCAATTTTTAATATCAGTGAGCCAATTATTTTTGGATTACCAATTGTTTTTAACATCAGCTTAATTATTCCCTTTGTCCTTGCCCCAATTATTTCATTAACAATTGCCTATTTTGCCACGGTGCTGGGATTAATTAACCATGTTGTCGTCCAAACTCCGTGGACCACACCACCACTTATTTCTGGATTTTTAGCAACGGGAGGCGACTTTCGAGCAGCAATCTTACAACTACTGCTCATCGTTGGGACAGTCTTCCTCTACTTACCTTTCCTCAAAATTGATGAAAAAGTAGCAGCAAAGCTAGCCCAAAAAAACCAAAAATAAAAAGGCTGGTGAAGCACCCTTGGGGTTGACTTCACCTTGCCTTTTTATTTTTGGTTTTTAGCTTTTTCAACCGCTTCGATTTCTTTATTTAAGAAATAGGAAATAGCTGTTCTGATAATAACAATTGCAATAAGCAAAAGCACTTCATCAAGTGTTCGATGAGCAACTGATTCAATAATATCAGCAGCAATGAGCACTTCTAATCCTAGCAGAATATAAGAGCCTAGTGTAATTCGTAAATCAAGCAAAATGGCTGCTTTATTGTCATGAAACTTTCCGTTAACAATGATTAGAAAAAACTTCACAAATGTAACAAAGACACCCCAAACAATAATTGCAATTGAAATAAAACTAATCACATTTGCAATTAAACCAAGCGATGATAAGAAATCAAATTCCATTAAAATCTACTCCCCTCTATAAAATATAAGTCTATTATAGCACTATCTAGTTTAAGTTACCATAGCGGCAAAAGAGTACGCCACGAATCGTTAATTTATGACAGCCAACCGCTTCTAATTGTTTTGCAGCACTAAGCATTTCTAAAAAAAGTTCAGAAGGCTGGTAGCCCGCTGCAATTAAATCTCTTCCTTTAAATAATGGTGCCTGATAAGGGTTTAAGCTAATTGCCTCCATATATGCAACCCAAAAATAATGACCATCAGGAAATTGAAGTGGTAATAAATGAGGCAAATGTTGACTAATTAGGGAAATTAGCAGCGAAAAATTAGTGTGCGGGGGGAGCAAATTTTTGATGGCTCTAAGGGCTTTGGGGGAAGTTGCTTGTGGCAGTTTAAGTAGTAGGGTAGCGTAAGCGGTACAAAGCTTATTTTCTGCTTTTGAGGATATTAATTTTTGGAAATCGGTAGCGGGTACAGCTTGAAAAATTATTGCTAGAATAAGAGGATAGTTATGAGCAAATTTTTCTTTGATAACATGAGCAAAATGGAGATTATCGTGAAAATCCATTGGCTTTTTTTTGGTAGCTAAAGCAAGTTTTGGGAAGAGCTTGCCCATGATTTCTAAGTCTTGGAGGAGTCTAAAATAATAAACTAAGTTACCCGGCCCCATAATAGCATTTTTAACCTCTGTTTGAATACGCTCCTGACTTAAATTGGTATAAGATAATGAAGCAATTAGTTTAATTGTTTGAGGCTCAACCCTAAAATTAAGTTTACTCCCCAGGCGACACCCACGCAGACCGCGAAGTGAATCCTCGATAAAACAACGGGCATCAACATAGCGCAAAACACCTAAAACTAAATCAGCTTGCCCATTGTAAGGATCATATATTTTATGCGTTAAAACATCTTCTAGCATTGTATTAACAGTAAAATCACGCCGCCGAGCGGCCGTTAAAAAGTCTAAATGCTCATCAATTAGAATGGCAAAATCAGTGTGTGCGTCACCCGTTTTTCGCTCTATGCGGGGCAAGGCGAAATCAATGTTAGGATATTGGGCAATCCGTAAAATGCCAAAATGTTTACCAAAACTAAGTACAGTTCCAAATTTCGCTAAAGTTTGACATAATAAAGCAAAGGAAATCCCATAACATTCAATATCAAAATCCTCAGACTGGCGGCCCAATAGCTTATCGCGAACATACCCCCCAACAAAGTAGCACCGGCCATTTTGACGCTCTACAGCCAAAGCAATTTTCTTAATAATTGAGAGCATAAGTAAGTACCTCCAAATAAGCTTATTTCTTCTATAATATCATATAAAGATAATAAATAAGCAAAAAATCAATCTTTTCGCCAAAAAATGCGCCAATGCTGTAAATTAGGGCTAGACGGTGAAGGGATATTTTGGTATAATTGCGTGTGAGAGGACGTGTTATAAATGGAATTAATCGTTTGTAAAGATGCGCAAGCAGCAAGTAAAAGAGCAGGAGAATTAGTGTTGGAAGTCATTAAAAATAATCCTAAAGCTAAC
Organism: Culicoidibacterales bacterium; assembly: GCA_051652245.1. Taxonomy (GTDB): domain Bacteria; phylum Bacillota_I; class Bacilli_A; order Culicoidibacterales; family Culicoidibacteraceae; genus BHER01. Next base: position 6,131 of record JBOFTV010000091.1, read on the forward strand.
TTAGGTCTAGCAACAGGGAGTACGCCTGAAGGGATGTATAATTTTTTAATTGAAGATGCCCGAAATAATGGGACATCATATGCCAATATTTCAACATATAATTTAGATGAATATGTTGGTTTAGAAGGGACGCACCCCCAAAGCTATCGTCACTTTATGAATGTGAATTTATTTGATGCGATTGATATTAATAAGGAAAACACACATGTACCTAATGGGATGGGTGATGCCAATGCTAATGCTAACGCATATGATCAACTATTAAATGCCTCTGGTGGAATTGATTTACAAATTTTAGGGATTGGCGCTAATGGCCATATCGCCTTTAATGAACCAGGAATTCCTTTTGAAAAGACAACACATGTAGTAGCACTTGTGCCTGAAACAATTGAAGCAAATGCGCGCTTTTTCGATTCAATTGATCAAGTGCCTAAAACGGCTGTAAGTATGGGGATTACCTCAATTTTAAAAGCCCATAAAATTGTCCTTATTGCCCTAGGTGCGGGTAAAGCTGATGCCGTAAAAGCAATGTTTGAAGATGAAATTTCACCAAATATTCCAGCAACAGCACTACGTAATCACCCAAATGTCACTGTAATTACTGATGAAGCAGCAGCAGCAAAATTAGCATAATTTAGATTAAATATCGTTGGTTATAAAAGAGATAGTAGCAAGTTTTTGTCTGTTGCTATGTCTTTTTTTCTAATTAATTTGAAAGGATGGCTTATGAAAATATTATTGTCACCAACAAAGCTCCAAAAATTTGATGCTCCCAAAACAACTACCTTGCAGGCAACGCAACCACTATTTCAGCAGAAAACGGTAGCGCTCAAAGCACTTTTACAGCAGAAAACAGCAGCAGAGTTAGCAAGTCTCTATCGCCTCAATTTAGAAAAGGCAACAGTGTTGTACAACCAGTACCAACAAGAGCAACAACCGCAAAAGCAAGCGCTGATTAGCTATACTGGTCTTGTTTACAATGCGATGGGATTAGATTTGTGGACAAAAGCAATGTATCATTTTGCTGCCGAAAACACGTTCATTTTAAGCGCATTATATGGGGTACTAAAACCTCAAGATGAGATTTCACCCTATCGCCTAGATATGACAACCAAGTTATTAGAAAAGCAAAAATTAACAGACTACTGGCGGAGTGAAATCAACAATGTTTTGGCGGAAGAAGCATTAATTATTAACCTCGCAAGCAAAGAATTTACAGCATTAATTGAACATCCAAAGATGATAACAATTGATTTTTTGGATTATAAAGACGGGGCTTACAGGCGAATCAATACTTTTTGTAAAATGGCACGAGGCAAAATGTTTACGGCCATTGTTAAAGCGGAAGCAACATCCCTAGAAAAGATTAAAAAAATCGCGTTTTCGGGCTATTGTTATGACCAAAATGACTCTACAGAGAACATCTATGTCTTTAAGCGAAGAAATGAATAAAACAAGCTTTCAAAAGCTGAGAATTGTAGTATAATATTAGAGGATATAGATTTGCCAAGTATAGAAAGAAAGAAGAATGTATAATGAAAAAGTCGAAATTTGCACTGAAAAACCAGAATCACAAAAAGCAGTTTGTCGTTGTTGGTTTAGGTATGTTTGGAACAGCTGTTGCAGAAACGCTATTTGATATGGATAAAGAAGTGCTTGTTATTGATATGAAAGAAGAATTAATTCAATCAATTTCCGATAAAGTAACACACGCAATTCAAGCAGATGCTCGCGATGAGTATGTCTTAGAGCGGTTAGGCATTAAAAATTTTGATGTTGGAATTGTTTGTATTGGTAATAATTTAGAAGCAAGTTTAATTGTAACGCTTGCAATGAAAGAATTAGGTGTCAAATACATTGTTGCTAAAGCCAACAATAAAATGCATGCTCGTGCCCTTTATAAAATTGGTGCGGACCGCGTTGTTTTACCTGAAGAAGAAATGGGTAAGCGTGTTGCCCGAAATATTTCAGCAACGAAGTTAATTGATTACATTGAACTTTCTGAAGAATACAGTATTTTTGAATTTACCTGCCCCGATTTATGGGTTGATAAGACACTTGAAGACTTAGAAGTTCGTAAAAACTATGGTGTGACAATATTAGGTGTCAAAAGAAATGGAAAATGGGATATCTTACTAGAAGCGCAAGCGCGGTTTATTGCGGATGATATCATCATTTTATTAGGATCAAAAACAGAATTTCAAAGACAACTTGAGTCAATTTAAGTAAAGTAAGGAAGGTGCTAAGCATGATTACATTAACAAATGAATATTTAAGCGTTACCATTAAAAGTGATGGCGCTGAAATTACAAGTGTCAAAGATATAACAACTAATATTGAATATATTTGGCAAGGTGACAGCAATTATTGGGGGCGCAATGCTCCTGTATTATTTCCCATTGTGGGTCGTTTGACAGACAATAAATTTTCCTATAAAAATGAGGTTTTTGAATTACCACAACATGGATTTGCCCGGGATAGTAAATTTACTATCGATGAACAAACAGCAAATAAAGCAATGTTTTGCCTTGAACAAAGTGCAGAAACAAAAAAAAGATACCCATTTGATTTTAAGTTAATTATCCGTTATACACTAATTGAAAGATGTGTTTCCATTTCCTGGGAAGTGCAAAACCCAAGTAAAACAACGAAACTACCATTTTCAATCGGTGCCCACCCGGGATTTAACACAACACTATTTGATGCTGATAACATAGAAGACTATTATTTTGAGTTTGATAAAGAAGTTGCATTTGATGCCTGGAAACTAACAGAAAATGGCAGTTTTGGCACAACAACGCACTCACTTGGAATAAGTGATAGCCTAAGGCTTACACCAGATCTCTTTAAAGATGATGCAATCGTGCTCAAGACATTTGATTTTAAGTGTGTATCACTTAAAAACATGCGTAATACCCATGGGATTACAATGTATCTCCAAGAATTTAAGCATCATCAGTCCAGTCCAACAATTGCCTTTTGGAGTCCTTATTTAGCGGGAGGGAACACGCCATTTGTGTGCATTGAGCCATGGTTTGGCTATGCGGATACAGAAGGTGGACCATTTGATATTTATGAAAAACCGGGAATGATTACACTAAGTGAAAGCGAGAGCTTCCAGACAGAATACAGCCTTGAATTTTTTTAGAAAAAGTCAAGGACAACACTTGAAAAAAAGATTCAAAGAAACAAAGAACAAAGCTATTGACACCGTTTTCATATTATGATAAAGTTGATTATATAAAGAAAAAAGATGTAAGGAGAGAAACAAAATGAAGAGAATATTATTAGTGTGTTCTGCAGGTATGTCAACAAGCTTACTTGTAACAAAAATGGAGCAAGAAGCAAAAGCGCAAGGTGTTGAGGCTAAAATTTGGGCAGTGGCTGAAGCAAGTGCCGCAGCAAACTGGGAAGAAGCAGATGTTTTAATGCTTGGACCACAAGTTCGCTTTATTGAAGGGAAGATTAAAGAAATGGTTGGTGGGAAAATCCCAGTTGCTGTTATCGATATGCGTGCCTACGGTATGATGGATGGGAAAACCGTTTTTAATACAGCAATGGATTTAATAAAATAAATAAAAGAGCAGTTTTGCCAAATGAAATTGGTAAAGCTGCCTTTAAATAGAGAAGGAGCATTTATTTATGAGTGTACAAGAATCAGAAATCACATTAAAATCATTTGAAATTATCGCTACTGCTGGAACGGCAAAAAGTTTTTTAATGGAAGCTTTAAAAGCAGCCAAAGAAGGTAATATTGAAGAAGCAGAAAAATTAACGCAAGATGCTGAAGCGATGTTATTGCAATCACATCATGTTCAAACAGCACTACTACAAGCAGAAGCAAGGGGCGAACAAAATGAAATTGGTTTTATTAGTGTCCATGCCCAAGATCATTTAATGACAACAATGCTGTTAAAAGATATGATGGCTTATATGATTGAATTGTTTAAAAGAACAGCATAATTAAACGGAGAGTTATTAAGCGGGATAACTCTTTTTTTTATATATTAAGTAAGAAAGGGGCAATAAGATGATCAGGCAAGCAACAATCAAAGATGCATCAGCTTTGGCAAAAATTGGCTTTATTGTACTAAAAGATTTATATCAGCCACTTGCTAGAAATAGCAAACAGCAGCAGCAGCAGCAAGCAGACCTGGAAATACTTGTCCAACAACAGCAAGTTGCTATGAGTTACAAATTTGCGCATGTTTACGTTGAAAATGCGGAAATTTTAGGTGTGATTTGGGCCTATCAATATCATAACTTTCCCCAACTTAAAGAAAATCTCTATCAATTTAGTAAGGTAAATAACCTAACTTTTCCCCAAATAGAAGAAGAGGCCAGAGCTTCAGATTATTACATTGATACAATTGCCGTCCTAGAAAAAGCACGTAATCAAGAAATTGGTCGTAAACTGCTCGACTTTTGCATATTAAGTGCTCAAAATTGTAATTATCAAGTAATAAGTCTCATCGTTGAAGCGGAAAAAACAAGTGCCCAAAAACTATATCAATCACGGGGGTTCAAGCACGAAAAAACAAGCCAATTATATGGGGGAACCTATCAATATTGCCGTCTTAACTTAGAAAAATAGCAGCAACTTCTTATAAAGAAGTTAGCTGCTATTTTTGTTCAATCGTGTAGACAATCGGTGTTGGACTAAAACCATTTGTTTGCTGGTATTTAGTGATGAAATATTTATTAGGGTCAGCTTTGGTGAAGAGTTGACTAAGCATTTGGCTCTCAATAGCACCATTTTCATGACCCGGATAGGCAACAACAATTAATAGGCCCTTTCTTTTTAGGAGGCAAATTGCTTGAAGAATTGCCGAATATGTTGATTTTATCATTGTTGTAATTTCGTGTGGATGGTTAGGATAAAAGCCAAGATTAAAAACAACAAGATCAATTTTGCCTAAAAAGGGCTCTAACTGCTCGTACATGTTATCATGTGATAAGCAAAAAAGCTCAAACCTGGGCAAGCTCCCCGCAAGCTTTATTCGTGTTTGGTCGAGTGCTCTTTGCTGAATATCAAAGCCAAATAATCGGCCCCGGTAGCCTAATAGTGATGCCATAAAAAGGCTGTCATGACCATTACCACAGGTTGCATCGATGACGTAAGATGCGGGAGTAAGATGCTTTTTAAGGAGCATATGGACAAAGGGAATTGGTCGATAAAGTGCCATGGTAAAACCCCGTTTCTTTATTTTTTATGATAATTAATACCCTGATAGCGATTACTCTCAAATAAAATTTTATCAATCGTATTGAGGACATCAAATTTCTTTAAACTCCAAAGAGGTCCAATTAAATCATCAAGCGCACCATCACCAGTAATTCGCTGAATGATACAAGTTGGTGGGAGGATGGCTAACTGATTGGCAACCAAGTGACAATAATCATCCTTCGACATTAAAGCCAGTTTGTCGTGATTGAGTAACTTAGACATTGCGGTATTTTTTAACACGTGTAGTAAATGAACTTTAATCGCATCAACTTCAATATCAGCACAATATTGCGCAGTTTGTTGCATCATTTCCAGTGTTTCACCGGGTAGTCCATTGATAATATGAACACAGGTTTTGATATTGTGAGCCTTCAACTTCCTAAAACCAGTTTCGAATTCTGCCAAATCATGGCCTCGGTTTATTTTACGCCCAGTTTGGTCATGCATCGACTGCAAACCTAATTCAACCCATAAAAAGGTCCGCTTATTTAACTGTGCTAAATAGTCAACAATATCATCAGGCAAGCAATCAGGACGAGTAGCAATTGCTAAGCCCACAACATTAGGGAGTGCTAAAATTGCTTCGAATTTCTCTTTAATTACGGCCAGAGGGGCATAGGTATTAGAAAATGCTTGAAAATAACCAATATATTTAGTCACATCAGGCCATTTTTTGAGCATATTAGTTTTAATTGCTTCAAACTGCGCCACAATTTCATCGGCTGGATTTCCCGCAAAATCCCCAGAGCCTTTCACACTACAAAAAGTACAACCACCCAGACCCGCCTTACCATCAATATTAGGGCAGGTAAACCCGGCATTAAGAGAAACTTTAAAAACTTTAGATCCAAAAACCTCCTGCAAATAATAATTCCAAGTATAATAGCGATGATGATCAAAGGAGTGGACAAAAGGGTTGCTAGTGATTTGATTAACTTTTTTTTTCATGAAAAAAATTCCTTTCAGACAATATTTCGTGTGTTATTGAGTATATGAGATGCATTTTATTTATGTAAGGGGTATAATGATTCTATATAATAAGAGAAAGAAGCGTGGATTTATGGGATTTACATTTAAAGGCGGACCAATTACATTAGAAGGAACACAACTTAAAGTTGGAGACAAGCTACCTGATGCTGTCGTTGTAACGATGGAATTAGAAGAAAAAGGCATTTTAGCATTAGCTGGAGCTGTAAAAGTAATTAGCTTAGCACCGTCATTAGATACGGGAGTTTGCGATTTGCAGACAAAAGGATTTCTAGCTAAATTAGCAGGAATCGCAGGAGTGAACTTGATTACAGTAAGTGCAGATTTACCATTTGCGCAAGCTCGTTGGTGTGGTGCTGCAGAGACTAAAGATGCAGTTGTCGTTTCTGATTACCGTTTTCGTGAAGTAGGTCAAAAATTTGGGGCAATGATCAAAGAACTACAATTATTAACAAGAGCTGTAATTGTTGCTGATTCTAATAATATTGTAACTTATGTTGAATATGTTGAGGAAGTTACAAATCAAGTTGATTTTGATGCAGCGGTAGCAGCAGTTGCTAAAATTAAAGCATAATATCAAGGCTTAAGTCGATAAAATCTTACTACTATGGCAACATGGGGTAAGATTTTTTTTATAAGATTTGGTAGTAGTAATAATAAAACGCTTGCAATTGTCGAAAGTTTAAGAAGGAGAGCAAGGGGCTATCAAAATGATACCCCCTAACTGACACCTGTTAAACTTCCAATAATTTCAAGCGCTGTTACAACCTTAATAAGTTAGAAGTGTGTAGTTAGGATGATTTAGTCTTCTAATATTTGCCGATCGGGTAAGATTGCACCAGTATATTGATTTAATGGTTCACTGTTAGCAATGGCATTAAAAACATAGGCACTAGCATCAGCAATGGCTTGTAGTGCTGGTTTTCCCTTGGCAAGTTGTGCTGTAATACTTGCTGAAAAGGTGCAGCCTGCACCGTGATTAAATGTTGTATCAAGTTTTGGATGGGTGAAGCAGGCAAAACCTGATCCATTGAAGACAACTTCAGCAATTAATTCATCATCATAAGGAACGGCTTTAATAACAACAAACTCTGAGCCTAGCTGATGAATAATCATCGCCGCCTTTTTAGCTTGTTCTAGCGTTGTAATTGTTTCCATATCAGCAAGCTGCGCTGCTTCAAATAAATTTGGGGTAACAACCGTTGCAAGTGGTAACAATAAATTACGAATAGCAACGGTATTTTCGGGGAAAAGTGGGGCTGTGCCCTTACATGCCATAACAGGGTCGATGACAACTGGTATGTTGGCTGCAAAAGCCGTTAATTGTTGCTGGACCAGTTCGATAATTTCCACCGTTGGGAGCATCCCTGTTTTGAGGGCATCGGGTGTAAGACCAACAAGTGTTGTTGTAATTTGTGCCTGAATTGTTTCTAGAGCAACGGGAAAGACTTGATGTCCCCAGTTATTGTGATAATCCATAGCAACAAGTACCGTTAAAGCACTCATACCATATGTCCCGTAGTTATGAAATGTTTTTAGATCTGCTTGAATTCCTGCACCACCGCTGGCATCAGATCCTGCTATTGTTAATGCTCTTTTAATCATATATAAACCTCCATTATTAATTTTATTGTATTATATCCTATTATACGCTAGTTTTTAGAAAAAGTAAAAATATTTTTAGGAGTTCGTGGTATAATTAGAAGATATGAAAGTTTTTGCTTTTTAGCTAAATAAAACAGAAAGTAGTGAAGAAATGATAAATAATAACGGAATTGAGATAACAATAAAACATATTAATGATGACACAGTGGTCAAAAGAGTGGTGAAGTGGCATGATAATATTTCATTGTATGAAATACACATGCTTGTTAATGAGCTTCTTGGACTGGATGAGAGCAAGGATGTTAGTATGACCATTGATGGACAAACAATAACAATGGTGGAGGAAGAAGTTGATCAAAAGTACTTTGTTGCTTTAAAGACACTAGAACTTAAAAAGCAAGAGCTTAATTACCTCTACATAGCGGAAACAGGGAATTTAGAGCTACTAATTGATATTAAAAACCTAGAACAAGAAATAATTGAAGAACCGCTATTTGTGGAAGGTGAGGGCGTAATTGACATTCCAACAGGAACAGCCAAGGAAGAACAACTTGATATGTTAGTAATGGGTGAGGCAGTAAGAACTGTTTTTACTTTTTATGAAGAAATCAAAGCATTAGAAAAAGTGCAGGCACTAGAAGATGAAGGGGAGCTAACACCAGAAGAATTATCTTTTGAAGAACAGCGAATCATTGATCAAACATTGGATGCCTATATCACATTTCTTGGATTTACAGAAGAGCAAGCGGCCTATGTTGTTTTGTATAATGGGGCAATTGAGGCAATTGTTGGAACACTAGAAGAAAATGGCTATAAAGAAGAAGAAATTGAGAAAATCATGGGCGGTGATATTTCGATGCTAGATAGTGATTACGAGCAAGTAGCGGATCAATTAGACATTCTTGCATCTCTGCCCAAAAGAGAAGAAATATTGACAGAAAATGATGAAGAAAAATTAAATCGTTTAGACGAAGTACTCGAAAGAATTCATCAAGAGCTAGAGCAAGAAGGTAAAATTGTGGATGATGAGTTACTAGATAATCCAGAAGAAATCGAAAAATTAGAAGAAGAAATCGTCAGACGGCTACAGGCAGAATTTAATTCATTAAATTAAAAGAGGAGCTGAAAAAGTGGAAAAGCCATTATATTTTATTTCCGACTTAGATGGAACATTATTGCATAAATCGAAAAGTTTTCTGCACCCATCAAATAAGCAGGAGCAGGCAATCAAAGAGCTATTAGCAGAGGGCCATCAATTTGTTATTGCAACGGGTCGTGGATATAAAGACTGTGTGAGGGTATGCGAAAACCTAAACATCCCAATTCCCTATGCGATTGTCCAAAACGGTGCCATAATTTACAAAAATGGTGAACAGATAGTTGCTAAAATCTTAGAAAACGAACTAATTCAAGAAATTCGTGACTTCATCAGAAGGCAAAAGCTTCCGGTACACTACTTTTCAATCACTGATATGGACTGGAAAATGCATATTAATGTGCTCACACTAAAAGGGTATGGACTAAGAAAGCTATATCAAAAAAGAGACCCCCAAAAATTTCTGCGATTAAAAAAGCGAACACTACTTAAATTAGCAGAGCAGAGTAGTGAATACTGCAAAATCCTCTTGTTTGTTGATCCGCATAAAATTGCCCAAGTAGAATCCGCCCTAACCCAAGAGTTTGGTCAGAGAATCGCAATATTTGCCTCTTCTAGATATAATATTGAAATCTGTGCCCATGGTGTGAGCAAAGCTAATGCAATTAAACAACTTGCCGAAATGGAAGCAATAGAGGAAAGCAAAATCGGATTTGTGGGTGACTCCGGCAATGATGTAAGCGCCTTTGAAGCTTTTAATCACACATACGTGATGAACCACGCACCAGATAAATATAAAATTAGCGGAACACAAAAAGTGACGGCAGTGTGTGATGCGATTGAACATTTTCGTGCAATACATAAGAAATAAGGAGAACTGGAATGAAACTTAAAATTAAAGACCTTGCTCAAATAGCAATTATAGCTGCGCTGTATATTGTTATGACATTAATTGTGCCATTTTCATTTGGTCCAATTCAATTTCGGATATCAGAATTTTTAAATTTCCTTGTCATTTTTGATAAAAAATATGCAATCGGCGTGATCATAGGTGTCTTTATTGCTAATTTATTTTCGCTGTATGGGCTTGACCTCCTTTTTGGCACGATGCACACAATTATCTCATTTGCGGTCTGCCTGATAGCCTTTAAATTTATAGCCAATAGGCTTGCTAAATATATTGTTGTTACAGTCGCCTTTTCCCTTCTAATTGTGATCATTGCGGGCGAAATCATGATAATCAACCAATCATTGGAATTGTTTTGGCCGGTTTATATCTCACTTATAATGAGTGAAGTTGCCGTTTTATTACTGGGTGGAATCATCATGTGGCAGCTGGAAAATTTATTGCGCAAGACTAATTTTTTAACCAACGAAACCAATGAATTGTAATTTGAGTTACCCCCTATGCAATAAGAAAAAGCTGAGTACATGTGAGTGTATTCAGCTTTTTTGATCTATAGGACTTCTTAGAGTAAAACAATGTGGCATGCTGTTGGTTTATTTTTGGTCTAGTCTAGTCAAGCCAAGCATCTCATGTAGATTTTGGTGTGCCCATTGCAACATCTTTTTGTCTGCCATAAGCAGTTTGATAGAACCAGGTACTCATTCTTTTTTTATATGCTTTAGCACAGGAAATGACGAATTTCCACAGTATGTTCTTATGCTGCGTTTGAATTAAGTATGCCTGATAGTCCATTGTGTTTTTGCACGAACGATGAAATGTACTTCATCGCCTACAATAACTTTCTCCAAGTTTCTCGTTTTTGTCTGCCCCGTCACGAACAATGCCTAGACTTTCAAACACATTGCCGCGTGTCTTAGAAATATCACTATCATCAAAACGGAAAATAGGTTCGTCACCAAGCAATGGTTTCATTGTTGCGAATTAGCACTGTTTTTCTGATTTTGTGGATAACTTTGTCTTTATGGGGGTAACTCAAAAAATTGTAATAATGGTAATCTAGGCATTTTTATGGTACAATAAAATAAGTTATTTCAAGACAGGGGTGCGTGAAAGCGCTGAGACAATACCCTTTGAACCTGATACTAGATAATGCTAGGCGAAGGGAGTGTTTGATTTTTAATATGGGCTAGTCACCATATAATAAAGGGAATCCACTTCTTTTAATTGTTTAGCAACAATAAGAGGAGTGGATTTTTAGATATGGAAAAGTTTGACGTGAAGGCGATAGCAAAAATTGCGGTCTTTTTAGGCTTGATTGTGATGCTTGAAGTACTCGAAAGTTTGTTTTTACGAATGCCACAAGGAGGGAGTCTCTCATTAGCAACGCTCCTATTTTTGTTTGTTATTCCGGTGTTAACAAACCGAGATAGCTTAGTGTTATTTATCTTATGGCGACTGCTTGCAATTATACTCATCCCTCCCTTTATTGCTTCCCCCCTACAATTTCTTTTGGACTACATCATTGCCTACAGTGGATTTCTAGGTGTAATCATCTTACTAAAACCGCGAAAACATACACGACTCATTTTAGCCATCATACTTGCAAATAGTTGGCGCTACTTTATCCATGTACTAACGGGCATCCTCTATTTTGGTCAATACGCAGAAGGACCAATAGTTGCATATTCCCTGCTTTATAATCTAACTTACATGCTCCCAACATTAGTAATTCACATAATATTAGCAATAATAATGAAAAAAAACTGGGAGAAAATCCAGTGACGAGATAATAAACCGCAAAATACATTAAAGTATAAAAAAGAGGTGCTAAATTAGCACGAGAAACCAACCACTCCTTTAGATGACGCAGAGCAAAAAGAAAATTCATTTGCTTGTGGAAAGTGAAGCGATTAGAAAAGGCACTTGCAGAGCAATTGTCTTTTCTTTTTGAAATATCACTTCATTTCTCAGGACTATATTAGCTAAAACCGCATGTTTTTTTTTCTAAACAAGGGGGGGCGTAGACGAAATCAAAGTACGGAGTGAATAACATCAACTATTAAGTGAATAAGATAAGAAAAAAATTGAAAACTGCGAAATAATAAGTAGGAGTGGTGAGATGAACGTTTTAGTTGTAGGAGGCAGCACATTTTTTGCATTTCAATGCCCTTTTCTGTACCATTGTGAAAGGATTGTCTTTTTAAATTGACAATCTTAGCATTGTAGTATAGAATAATTACATGAAAATAATTATAAACGGTGAAAACAAATAATTGGAGACCACAGAAATTAACGGAGAGGTAGAAGGAAACAATTATTAAATTAACGCTATAATAATTGTTGTGAGCTATCCGTTATTTGAGAGAAAAGCTCCAGTATTTTTTTAATTTGTTATTCCTTTTTCTGTATCTTTTGTTGGAATTAAAGATACGACAACTTAATAATTATCATTTTTGATATTTTGGGGACGGATAGAGGCTATTGTCTTTATTTTCAATATGCCAATAGCGCCCTTATAATATGACTAGCCGAACAAAAAATATTGTAATAATCACCAAAATTGGCTCTTGTAGATTTGATATTTACATGATTTTTAGCTGAAAGAACAACGAAAGGAATTGAACAAGAAAATGAAGAAAATCATGTTAATCATAATAAGCATACTACTACTAGGAGGATGTAAAATGGCTAAACCCGTAAAAGTAAAAGAATATACCAAAGAAGAAATAACAGCAGGAGGCGTAATTGATGTCGAAAAAGCAAGAGAATCAGGCTATGTTACATATGCAGAAACGGCCAATGATATTGTCACCGGAAAAAATAAAAAAGCGCGAAAATACATTGATGAACACTACACAGAATTAGAAGAACTAGCAAAAAAATGGATTACCGAATCTATAGGTAGAGATGTCGAAATTGTAGGAATCAATGGAGTTTTCCCATATATGGCCGCATCAATTGTATTTAAAACGACGGAGTTTCCTGTGATTTATGAAAGAACATCGATTGGTCTAGTGGATAATTTAGAATTTGAAGAAGGAGGGTATAAGGGAATAGACGAAGTAATCTTACATTATAGAACCGTTTCAGAGCTATACATGTATGCGTATGAAGAGGAATTAAACGAACTAAGAGCTCATTTTTCCCAAAAATATCCGCAGTATATGCCTACAATTATTCCTTCAAAAGATGCCGATTATAATAGCACCGGAGCCCCTTTCATTACAGTGGGCGTAGTTGCACCACTTGGAGAAAAAGGTGTGCCATATCGCGAAAAATTTCTCAAAGGCATGTATGAAAAATACTGGGAAAATCCACAGATGACTAGAGCCGAGTTAAGGGAACTTTTTGAAAAAGAAGAAAAAGTTTATTTAACAGTGGATATTCTGGTATATGAAAAGGATATAGCCAAGATACCAACCCCCGAGGAGGCAAAGTTGCTTCAAACCGATATTATGGAGTATGATTTTTACTGGGATAATTCGAATAAAAGAAGCGTCCGCGTTTTTTTAGGGACAAATTTAAGAAAGGTCAAAGCACTAGAACCGCTACACAGAGAATCAATTTATGCTTAATACGAGAAATGAGGGAATAAAATGGTAAGAAAAGATAGTGATTTAATTGAATTAGGTGGCTATTGGGTCTATGAAATCATGGAAAATGGCGTTGAAAAACCTCCACTCACAGTTAATGGGAGAGTGTACGAAGTCGTCGATATCAGAAGAAATGGTAACCATGGTCTAGATGCAATCACAGTAGTAGCTGAATTAACGGGCGAAGTAAGTATTATCTACGAAGGCACCACCGACCTAGATGATATTAGGACCGATTTTGGATTAATAACGGGAGAAACAGACGCTCAATTTGATGAAGCCCAAAACTATTATCTAGAAATGAAGCAAAAATTAACATTATTAAATCAAGAACGCATCAAAATGGGAGCAGAGCCATATGATTCAAAAGTAAGCAATGTTGGTGGAAATTCATTAGGTGGCAGCTTAGCCAACTATATTGCTAAATTATTTGAGCAAGATGGCATATTTGCCGTTACACTAGATCCAGCCCCCTTACCAAGTGGCGTAGAACCTAGTAATAATGGGATAAATTATGTCACCCACACATCACCACTACATTTAGCAGCAAAAGGTGCGGGCTACTTTCCAAGTAGGTTCCCAGGAAGGTTCGAATTTGTTAAATATGGTATATTTAGTATTGAAAAATTCGTTGCTAATCACACCGGATATGAGAAAAAAAGTGAGGGCTGGGGAATAGATGACTTCCTACCCTTTTCAG
>JBOFTV010000092.1:0-5928 GCA_051652245.1 Culicoidibacterales bacterium
GTTGACTGTCTCTGATTTCTGCCCAGTGCTCTGAATGTAAAAGTGAAGAAATTCAACCAAGCGCGGGTAAACGGCGGGAGTAACTATGACTCTCTTAAGGTAGCCAAATGCCTCGTCATCCAATTAGTGACGCGCATGATTCGTTTTGTTTGGTAGAAGAGTGGTTGTGTGGATAACTGCTCTCATATTCTACAGAATCAAGTTTTATCTACATTTCTCTATACAAGTTATTTGACTGTATACTTACTTTTTCGAAATATTGACTTGATATTCACGCATTGGTTATAATTTCTGATTTACTATATTATTGTATTATTATTTGAATTTATTATTTTATTATTTAAATTTATTATTATTTTCTTATTATTTGATTTCCTTTTTTTATCAGTTTTTTGTCTATCATTATTGATTATTAAGTCCATTAATACGACTTAATAATAAAGATAATTACCAGAGGTCTATCATAAATCCAAGGTCTATTAATACGACATCTGTGATTAAGGAATACGTTTTCACAGATACCACGTTTACTGTACAATATTTTTAAGGTTTCTATTGAGTAAGTTCATTAGTGAGTAACAATCAGGTTTTGTATGTATATATTCCTCATTACAAGTGTTCATATCTTGTTTGAGAGTTATCGTTCAATATTGTGTCCGATCAATACATCAATATATCTGTATATCGGCCAATTTTGAATCATTCAATATATATACAAATTTGATAGACTTTACTCAATAGGAAAGTTAGATTTGTTGAATCAGTATCTTTTGGTGTTCTATACATATTTCCTTATCACTAAATCCATTGGAGAATCGATATTGACTGTACTGGTAAAAGATATTATCCAATTGTGTATTGATATACACAACGTTGATAGATATTCATCATTTCATTTTTATTTTAAAATACAATATTTAGTATTATCATTTATTATATACAGTGTGTGTTTGTATGAGTTGTATTTTGTGGGTGTTGGTATATTGAGGATATCTGGTAGAGCGGGAAAGTAGTGATCTTTTTTCGATATAATATGCCAAACGAAACAAGCCCAGGTACTAGGGGCTCTTTGACTGAAAAGCCAAAGCTAGCTAGACCCAGTGCTCCTCGAACTGGCGACACGAGGGATTCACATTCTGTGAATCAACAAACAATCCACGACAACAATCTCCAGTTCCGCCTTGAGGCTAATGGAGATGTCGTGACTCAAAAAACAGTTCGTCTAAATAGATCTAGACGTACTGTTCCAAATTGGTCTATTGATGAGGTTAATACCTTGATGCTACTCTGCGGAGGTAAGTCCAGTTTAAATTGGAAAGAAATTTATAGTAGTTTCAATGAAATTCATGGAACTTCCAGAACAAATTCAGCAATAAATGCTAAATGGAATAGTATCAAAAAAATTAAAATCAGTCAAAACCAAATTGGTATTTCTCAGCAAATTGACTCCAATATTTCTTCAAATGAAAAAATTATAGAAAAAGAAGTAGTAGAACAAGTAATTGATGAAGGAAGAATAAATATAAGTAATCTAATTGCAGATATTGCAAATATAGATAATGAATATTCAAATGTTATATTTTCTCCTATGAAAGACAGTGATATACGAAATATATCTAAAGAAATTCCAATAAATCTAGGAATATTCGAAGAATATAAAGATCAAAATAATTTGAAATCTATTTGCAAAAACAAGGATTTAGAAATATCTATAGAAGTAAATGATGATATAATTGATCCTATAATTATTGATTATGAAAATAATTCAAATATAGCAATCAATACGATTGTTATTGATAAGAATGATATCAATGTTATAAATAATAATGATGTTAAAAATGGAACCTTCAATGATTTCAGCGATTGCTTTCACCATCATGTTATAAACGCGGAGAAAAACTCAGAAAGATCAATTCTAAAAAAAATGGAAAATGTCTCAATAAAACATTTAGAATGGGCAAATTTACTCATTGAAAATGAATATCGCAATATCAGAAAAAATCAATCGAAGATAGGAAAATTAAATGCATGTGTATATGCAGCTGGAAAAACTATTTATGAATTCAGCAAAAAAAGAAACCATAATTATTTCTCAGTAAATGCATGGATTAAGAAACAAAATATAAAAATACTCAATCTTGAAGAAAAAATTGAATGGTTGAAGAAAGAATTAAATCGAAGGAAAAATAGACAAAAGGCAAACGATGATGATTATCAAATAATCTTGAAAATCAAACAAAATTTCAAAGAAAAAATAAGAAGCTCTTTCACAATAAATCGAGCCATTGATGAATTAGAAAATCGTCAAAAAATATTAAAAGAAAGATTGATAGTAGTTCAAAACGAAAAAAGTAGGAAAAGAATAAGAAATCTTTTCAAAAATAACCCTTCTATGAAATCTCTACAATCAAAAAATAGAGATCAATATAAAATCGATATAAATATTGATGATATATATAAATTCTGGAAAAATATCTTAGAAAATAGAAAAATGATAACAGATGATAAAGTTGATCCAATATTCATCAAATGGAGTGATTTGATGATGAAGAAATATAAAGAAAATAATTTACCATCAATTATAGAAATTAAGGAAATGATCAAGCTATCTTTTCAAAAAATGAAATCTTGGAAAGCCCCAGGACCGGACGGTATTCAAATGTTTTGGTGGAAAAATATAAAAAGTGCATCAAATATATTGACACAATTAGTAATTGATTTTTTGGGGATAGGTAACCCGCCAAATAGTTGGTTTTGCACTGGTAGAACCATACTCATACCAAAAAACAACGATACAAAAGATCCAAAAAATTTCAGACCTATCACATGTCTCAATACATGCTACAAACTTTTCACATCTGTAATCAACAAAATGATCAACAGTCACATCGAGACATATGATGCAATCCCTGAAAATCAAAGAGCATTAGTAAAAAATGAATGGGGATGTACTCATGCACTTTTGAAAGACAGAGCAATTATAATGGATGCATTCAACCAAAAAAAGCAACCATTATGCATGACATGGCTAGATTTCAGCAAAGCCTATGATTCTATATCTCATAAACATCTGCTATGGGTCCTTGAAAAAATCAATATCAACGCAAAAATTTTGAAAATATTAAAAAGACTCATGTCTAAATGGAATACTAAATTAGAACTAAGGAAAAATCGTCGATTGACAAAAAGCAAGAAAATAAAATTAAAAAATGGTATTTTCCAAGGAGATTCTTTATCGCCAACATTATTCTGCCTAAGCATAGCTCCTCTATCATATGCAATTAACAACAGCATCCATACAGTAAAATCAGCCAGTGGGTGGTCAGCCGGTTATGGTTTTAAAATCGAACATCAATTTTATATGGATGATCTGAAATTATATAGCCGCACAATTGAAGATCAGGCAAAGCAAATCAATACTGTGATACATTGTTCAAAAACTATTGGTTTAGAACTTAATTTCAAAAAATGTGCTCAGTTCATATATCTACCACACGGCGGAGACGATAAACACACTCTGAATGAACAAATCCCAATCATTTCAGAACCAATAACATACAAATACCTGGGAGTTGAAGAAAGACTATTACCTACAACAGAAACATTGGAAAAAATTGAAGAAAATATATATGACCTATGCAAAACCATCTTCTCAAGTGATCTCACTTGGTCACAAAAAAAGCAAGCCTATAATAACATCATCATTAAAAAAATAGGTTACATATACATTAACACACTTGGGGGTAAGGCAAAACTAATCCAAGCAATATTCCATGCTTCAGAAATGGATAAAAAAATCAGGAAAATATTAAAGGACTGTAAGTGCAGATTCAAGACATCTTGTGTGGTTAGATTATACTTACCAAGTAAAATTGGTGGGTATGGTTTAATCGCACTTGAAGATTTTATAGCAGAGTGTTTATTAGCAAATTGGTGCTATTTAACCACAAAAAAAAATATGCTAGGCGAATATCATCTCTTTGAACGACTTACAAATAGAAAGAAAAGAACACCAATATCAGACGGCGATTATTTTTTGAAAAAAAATGAAATAACATACATTATAAATACCGATGAAAGAAATGTTACAATAAATAATACAACCTTCAATCAACCAACAATACTTCATCGATATATTTGTAACATTATCAGAATGAATAACAATGAAGCTAGATTGAAAATATGGAAAACCCTCAGCAGCGGCCAATTAACAAGGCAAGAAAACAATATTGACCTAGAATTGAGTAGTCTATGGCAACAAAAGGGACACATCAACTCAACATCAATGAGAAATGTAATTGCAGTTCAGGAAAATAACATAATCACAAACGCATCTGTCATCCATAAGGGAACGAATAAAAACAAGGAATGCAGAAAATGTAAAATTGAAATTGAAACAATACACCACATAACCTCACACTGCAATCATTGGTTAAAAACATTATACATTGATAGACACAATTCGGTAGCAAGAGCTATATACTATCTGCTAGCCGACAAACATAACCTACAAATTATACATTATAGCCATGCAATCCCACACTCTCAAGAAAATGATGAAGCAAAACTACTATGGGATACAGCAATTCAGACACTAACACCGATGAAACACAACAAACCGGATATTGTTCTCTTTGACAAAATCAAAAAGAACATACTAATTATAGAAGTTTCAGTAGCGGCAATGATAGGGATTGAGCAACAAAGACAGATAAAAACAAACAGATACACAGTCAATTCAACTGAAGTAAAAAATGAAACAAAAACACCCTATGAAAATGGCTTTAACCTCATATCTGACATGCAAAAAAACTACAAACAAAAGGTAACATTTGTGCCTGCAATAGTAGGAACATGTGGTGAATACATCAAACAAACATATATTGATTTGAAAAAAGGGTTAAATTTAAATGAGAAACAGACAAAAAACCTAATGGAAAGAATGGCTCGCGCAGCAACAATAAATACATCACGTATTATACAAAATCATCTAGCACAACAATAAAAAACATACAAACACAACAATTTAATTACAACACATACATATATGAAACATCCTATCACATTCAAATAAATTACACACACAAAATACACACAAAAATACATATACAAAAAATTACACATACAAAAATCAATCATATACATACACATACATCAGCTGTTCGACTATCACCAGCTGTTCGATTATCATTTGGTTCGATTATCGATTATCATTTGATTTTCGATTATCAGTTCGTTTATGTTCGATTATCAGTTCGATTGTCATTTGGTCATCATTTTGTCATATTCAGATTATCTATCTTTTGATCACATTTGAATTTTGAGCTTATCATTTCAAAATATTTTGATTTTAAAACCTATTGTTTGGCTATCAGTTTTTTGACTATCAGTTTGGCTATCAACTTGTGAATCACATATCATATCATTTTATATCATTTCAATTTTTATATCATTTATAGAATATTATTTTCAATTCTTTACAACATCGATACGGTGTCGCCTATTATTCTATTCTCTTATCTATCTTTTCATTCATTTCGGAAGGACATTGTCCGAAGTCTATAGCTGGGAAAAAAGTCCAAATGACTTTGATCCCGTAAAAAGGACTTTAGCAAAATCTAAAAATACAATAAGATGATCAAACATGATAAATTCGAATATTTATTGTGAAGATCTATCTCATTGTTATATCATATTTATTGTCATAGCAAATCCCTTGGTTGGCTGTTTCGCACGTAGGGACTCAGAACTGGTATCTGAGTTGTAATACAGCAGTAGTGAGATAAAAAAGTGACGCGCATGAATGGATTATCGAGATTCCTACTGTCCCTATCTACTATCTAGCGAAACCACAGCCAAGGGA
This sequence comes from Culicoidibacterales bacterium, assembly GCA_051652245.1. Classification (GTDB taxonomy): domain Bacteria; phylum Bacillota_I; class Bacilli_A; order Culicoidibacterales; family Culicoidibacteraceae; genus BHER01. The sequence continues at coordinate 5,864 of JBOFTV010000092.1, forward strand.
ACGGGCTTGGCAAACACAGCGGGGAAAGAAGACCCTGTTGAGCTTGACTCTAGTCCGACTCTGTG
>JBOFTV010000093.1:0-31724 GCA_051652245.1 Culicoidibacterales bacterium
GACTTCTAATTGAGGGTATTTCATTAAAGCTGTTTGGAGGGGCATCGCTGAATCAACACCCAAGTTCTTAGCAGCATATGATGCAGCACTAATGACTGATCGCTTACTTCTTGAAGCGATTACCAATGGTTTTTTCTTCAATTCTGGTTTTCTTATCAACTCACAACTTACAAAAAAGCTATTGATATCCACCAAAAAGATAACTGATTTTTGCAATCACTTCACCTCCAAAAAACTTAGTTAAACAGACTAATTAATTCTTTTGCATGTTCTACTCCTGATTGGTGTACTTCTGCTCCTGACAGCATTTTAGCAACTTCGATTTCATGTTTTTCTGCTGTTAAATATTCTATTTTCACGTGTGTTTGCTCACTTTCAACATACTTTTCAATCAATAATTGTTGGGTACTTGCTGCTAGTACTTGTGGTAAATGGGTTATGGCAAAAACCTGTTGCTCCTGCCCAAAAATCTGCATTTTCTTGGCTATTGCTTGCGCAACTTTTCCGCTTACACCAGTATCAATTTCATCAAAAATGATAGCTGCAAGTGTTTGATTTTTGGCAAAAATAACTTTTATTGCTAGCATTATTCGTGATAATTCTCCACCTGATGCAATCTTCGCCATTGGTTGAAAATCACTTCCAATATTAGATTGAATGTAAAATTCAACAGCATCTCCCCCATTTTTATCAAGCTTTATTGCCGAGAAATCCAGCTTGAATTTAACATTTTCCATATACAAATCTGCTAATTGTTGCATTATTTCTGTCGCTAGTTTTTGAGCGGCTATTGTTCTTGTTTGCGTTAATTCATTTGCTTTTTTTTGGACTTCGCTTGATTTTAGTGCTAGTTTTTTCTCGATTTGAATTAATTCATACTCAACATTTTGTAATTTATCAATTTTGATTTGTAGATCTTGTCTTGCTTGAATTAAGTCATCTCCATAACTTTTTTGTAAAGAAAAAATGGTTTCTATTCGCTGCTCAATTTGATATTGTTGAGCTTTTTGATTAGCAAAAGCGTCAATCTCCGCTGATAATTCATCTTCAATATCTTGTAACTCATAATATAATGAATTTAGGCGACTAGCTAGTTCGCCCTTTTGACTTACTTTTTCTAAGGTATCTGCTGCTTGATATAGCTGTAGGCTAAGATTGTTTTTCTGTAAATTTTGCTGCGTCTCCGTCAGTAATTTAAAGGTTTGACCAAAATCTTTTAATGCTTTGAATTGCTCAGTAATTTCTTCGATTTCACCTTTTTTGATATCTGCTTTTGCCAATTGTTCAATCATTTCTTCATATTGAGGCAATCTTTCAATTTCACTTTTTAATGCTGCTAACTCCTCTTTTTCCACAAAAATTTGGCTATATTCGTTAAATGCCATTTTATATGCTAACAATACTTGACTATTTTTAGCATAAATATCAAGTAAGAACAAATGGTTTTTACTTTCCAGTAGATAACTGCTTTCTTGTTGTCCATGAATATCAATTAATTTTGTCATTAATTTCTTCAAAAGAATAACAGGTACGATGTTCCCCTGAATTTTACAAACAGTTCGACCGTCACTTGTAATTTTTCGACTGACTAAAATATCTTCTCCCGGCTCAAACAAGATATCATTTTGTTCCAACATAGCTAGCACAGAATGCCCTTCTTTTAGAAAAAAGCCACCTTCGATATAAGAAAAATCTGCCCCTTTTTTTAAAAAGCTAACCGATGATCGGGCACCGGATAAAATACTAATTGCATCAACTAACAAAGACTTTCCCGCACCAGTTTCCCCAACAAATGCTGTAAATCCTGTTTTAAATTCAATTTCAACATCTTCAATTAATGCAAAATTTTTCACTTTTAAATATGTAAACATGTTTTATCACCTTTTTCATTTTCAAAGTATATTAAAAATTCTTTATTCCCTTTTGTTCCTGTAATTGGTGAACTTTCAATACCATGGATATGCCAGTTTTTTGCTTCAATATGGCTTTTAATACTTTCTATTACCATTTGATGTACTTTTGGATCTTTTATTATGCCTTTTTTACGAACATGTTCACGTCCTGCCTCAAACTGTGGTTTAATAAGTGCAACCATTCTAAAAGGCTGCATGCCAAAAAGTTTTTCAACACTATCTAAGATTATTTTTAATGAGATAAAAGAGACATCCGTTACAATAAAAGATGGCAAGTCCGCCGTAAATGCACCTATTTCAACATATCTAAAATTAGTGTTTTCCATTGATTTAACCTGCGGATGGGAACGCATTTTCCACGCCAGCTGATTTGTCCCAACATCTAAAGCGTACACAAATTTAGCCCCCTCTTGCAAAAGACAATCAGTAAATCCACCTGTAGAAGAACCAATATCCAACACAACCTCACCTACAACATCAATTGCAAAAAAGTCAAGAGCATGCTTTAGTTTTAATCCGCCTCTGCTAACATAAGGAATTTGCGTGCCTTTGATGTCAAATTCCATTGATTCGTCAAAGGCTGTTCCCGGTTTATCAACTCGCGCTTGCGTGCGCATTTCATAGACATTTCCCGCCATTATTGCACGTTTAGCAGCTTCTCTACTATCAAATAGATTTTGTTCAAATAAAATGATGTCAACTCTCTTTTTAGCCATATTATCTCTCTTTTCTTTGATAAACTAATCAATTTTATTAAATTTTCTTTTTAGCTTACTTGTAATTGTTTGGGCGTCAATGCCCGCAAGTTTTTGTAATAATTTGTTATCACCCTGTTCGATAAAAACATCCTCAATTGCAAAAACATCAACTTGACTTGCATAGTTGTACTCACTTTTATACTCAAGGACACCGCTACCAAAGCCACCCGATTTGATAGCTTCTTCAATTGTAATCAAATAATCATGTGTTGTAAATAATTCACTTAACAGACTTGTATCCATTGGTTTAATGAAACGGCAATTAATAATCGTTGTCGTTATCCCACTTTTCTCTAATTGTTTAGCAATGGTAGCAGCTACTGCTAGTTGTGGTCCAAAGGTTAAAATCGCCAAATCACGACCGCGCTGAATAACTTCCCAGCTACCTAATTTTATCGCTTCAAATTGCGTAACATAGCCTAATTTTGTATATCCTCTCGGATACCTGATTGCACCTGGTCCCAATTTTGCGTAATTATAAAAGGCGTTATATAATAGATTTTGCGTTTCTAAGGCATCTTTCCCCATCATAATTGTTAAATTGGGAATTGACCTCATCAAACTTATATCATAAATTCCATGATGAGTTTCACCATCACCACCTGCAAAACCACATCGGTCAACACCAACGATAACTGGCAGGTTTTGGCGTGCTACATCATGTAATAATTGATCATATGCACGCTGTAAAAATGTCGAATAAATTGCAATAAAAGGTCGAAGTCCATTTTTAAGTGCTGTTCCTGCTGCAAAAGTCATTGCATGTTCTTCCGCAATACCAACATCAAAAATCCTTGTTGGAAATTTATTAGCAAAAAAATTTAACTTTGATCCTTTGAGCATTGCTGGAGTGATTGCAATAATTTTATTATCTATAGCTGCTAATCGTTCAACTGTTTCGGAAACAGCACTACTCCATTGACGCATTGTTTTATCTTGTTTGCGCAAGCGCTGCCCATTTTCATATTGATAAGGGCCAATACCGTGCCAAAGCCCTTTTTTATCTTGTTCAGCTGGGCTATATCCTTTACCTTTTTTAGTGAGTACGTGAATAATAATCGGTTTGGTATACGCCTTTGCCAAGCTAAAAGCTCTTTCAAGTTGTTCAAAATCATGTCCATCAATAGGACCAAGATAATCAATACCCATTGTGCAAAAAAAATTATGCTCTTTTTTGCGAAGAAGTAACGATTTCATTGATGCTTTGAAATTTTTAATTTTTTTACTTAAATATTTATCCAGCTTCATTTTTGAAAGGGCTATTTTCGTACCCTTTTTAGCTTTTAAATAACTTGGATTTACCCTAAGTTCATTTATATGCTTATTGAGTGCTCCAACATTCACAGAAATTGACATATTGTTATCATTGAGAATAATAATATGTGGATTTCCCAGGTCTCCTATATGATTTAGAGCTTCTAAAGCCATGCCACCCGTTAACGCACCGTCTCCAATAATTGAAACAATATGATACTGCTTCTGCTCTAATTTTCGTTGGACTGATAAGCCACATGCCCCCGACAATGATGTCGATGCATGGCCTGCTTCCCAAATATCATGGATGCTTTCACTAAATTTAACAAAGCCACTAAGACCATCAAACTGCCTTAGTGTATCAAAACGACTTGCTCTACCCGTTAGTATTTTTTGCACATAAGCTTGGTGTCCAATATCCCAAAAAAAAGCATCCGTGGGTGAATCAAACTGCCTAAATAACGCTATTGTTAATTCAACTACACCTAAATTAGGTCCAATATGTCCACCAACATGACTCAACTCTTTTGTTAAAAAAAGCCTGATTTCGTCACTAAGTTCACTAAGTTCTAGACTGGTCATTTCTTTTAGATTTTCAATTGTGATATCTTTTATCATTGGGTATAGATCTAACTTCATTTTTACACCTCTATTTTATTTTTTTTACAATTAGATCTAATATCGCTTTTAATCCTGCAGTATCATATTTTTCCAGTTGTTCTAATAACGACATTCCGTTTTGATACATTGCCTTAATTGTTACTGCTGTATTGTCTTTTCCTAATAATGAAACATATGTTATTTTACCATTTATGACATCAATATTTTGCGTTTTTCCGGTTGTTATATCATCATCTTGAAAATCATCCACTGCTTGAAACATCATTCCTACAATATGGGAAAAATGCTCTATTATTTCTAATTCTTTTTTGGAAAACGCCATCATTTGAGCTGCTGCTACAACACTAAGCTCAATTAATTTACCCGTTTTTTTGTGATGGACTACCTGGATATCAGCTAGAGTTGCTTCATATTGGTGTTTAATATCCAATCTCATATCCATAACTTGACCACCAACCATACCATTAATTCCCGCACACTGGCTAAAGTAAGTAACGATTTTCTTAATGTTTTCTATACTTGTCTCTGTCTCCATCAAAATTTCAAAACTCTGACTCAGTAAACCATCACCAGCTAAAATAGCGAGTGCTTCCCCAAACACTTTATGATTTGATGGCTTCCCTCGGCGAAGATCATCATTATCCATTGCTGGTAAATCATCATGAATTAAAGAATAGGTGTGCACCATTTCAATTGCCATTGCTAGAGGAAAAATAATTTCCTTATTTACCTGTGGCTTCAATGAAGCAGTTGCCATTACCATAAGTGGTCTAATTCTTTTTCCCCCTGAAAATAATGAATAGCTCATTGCTTCTTTTAATTCTTTTGGCGCCTCTAATACTGCAAATCGTTGCTTCATGTATGCTTCAAATTTTTCTATATCCCTTTTCATCATTACTTTTCTCTCCTAATTGTGCAAACTATTTTTCACTTTGTTCCATCTTTTGATTCATTTCTTCCGAAATCTTTGTAAATTCAATTTCGGCATCAACCAATGATTTTTGACAAAATGCTAATAACATTGATGCTTCTTTATATTTTTTCATTGCTTCCTCAAGGTTCATTTCACCTTTTTCTAACGCTAATATTATTTCATCAGCATTTTTGATTGCTTCTTCAAATGATTGCTTTTTCGCTGCCATCTTTACTTCTCCTCCTCATTAATCAATTTTTGTTAATTTGATTTATAGTACATCCTATTTTGCCATCTTTTAAGATAATTGTTAGTTCCTCCTGTTGTTTTACCTGCTGTATAGAAGTAATTATTTGCCCCTTTTGTTCTACTATTGCATAGCCGCGTGAAATAACTTCCAATGGTGATAATAAAGCGACATTCTCCACGCGTTTTGCGACATCAAGCTTATGTTGCTGTAACTTCTCAACCATCGCCCTTCTCAATCGTATGCTCATTAACTCAAATCGCTTAACTTGCTCATTAATAACCTTATTTTCCACTTCTATTGAAAAAAGTCGCTGCCAGCTATTGAAAAGTTGCTGCTTTTCTAACAATATTTGATTTTCAGGTTTCTTATTATTAATTCTTTGATATAATTTAGCCACGAGAATTTGTTTTTGGCTAAGTTGCTGCTGTAACTGTTTATCAATATTTTCTTGAGATTTACTAATTTTAGTCATTAATTCTTTTTGATCGGGTGTAACTGTTTCAATTGCTGCTGTTGGTGTAGCTGCGCGTAAATCAGCAACAAAGTCAGCAATTGTCACATCCGTCTGATGGCCTATTCCTGTGATAAGAGGCGTTTTAAGCGCACTTATTTTTCGGGCAACCATTTCATCATTAAATGCCTGTAAATCTTCATACGAACCACCACCACGTGCTAAGACAATTACATCATGTTGCCCCTCATCTGCTTGTTGCAACCTTTTAAGAATATCTGGTACCGCTGTTTTCCCTTGCATTGAGCTACTATAGAAAACTGGTATAGCTAAAGGATACCTTCTTTTTAAGGTAATTAGCATGTCCTGCAAAGCAGCGCTATTACTTGCTGTAATTAAGGCAATAGTTTGCGGATATTGTGGGAATCCTTGCTTATGTTTTACATCAAATAAGCCTTCATTTTGGAGGCGATTTTTAATAAGTTCAAATTCTTGATGTAACTTTCCAATACCCTGCATTTCTATTGCTTTTACATATATTTGGTAAGCTCCAGTTTTTGTATAGACCGAAATATCTCCATGAATATCTAAACAATCACCAACAACCAATAATTTGGCTTCCTCACTCACATATTGTGAAAAAAGAACACAAGAAATGATTGAAAAGTCATCCTTTAAGCGAAAATAGTAATTACCATTTCTAATATTTATATCGGCAATTTCACCAGTTACGACAACATTTTTCATAAATTTATCTTTTTCAAATTTTAATTTTATATATTGCGTCAAGGCATATACTGTAAGAATCTGCTTTTCTATTTTCAACACCTCATTTCCTAAGTTTAACTACTTAAATTTTTACTCTTCACTATTTATTTCGCTAGTTTGTGCTAATTTTTCTTGTTCATTTCGTTTTTTTTGTGCTTTAAATTCCTTGAGGCGCGCTTTATTATTCTCTGCCTTTGATTTATCAACAGGAATATATTGATTGAACACTTTTTTAGGCTTAATCTCACCTGTTGGAATTTGTTGAATTGTTGCACCTAAAATACCATGAATAAATTTTATACTCTTCTCATCAACAAATATTTCTGCTAAGCTAAGAATACTCGAAACAATTACTTTTGGATGTAGACCTTCTTGATCGCTCCAGTATAGCTCATACATTGCAATTCTAATAAGCGAACGCTCAACATAGCCAAATTGCTCAATTGACCATGTCTTCTTTGTGTACTGATTAATTTTATCATCAATCGCTGGTAAATGTTCGACAATGCCAAAAAAGGTAGCATCAAAATAGACGGCATCATCTTTGCTATTTAATAAAAAAGATTTCTGCTGTACTAATAATTCATTCGCAATATCTGTTGTCAGAAAATCCTCTAAACGCTCTTCTTTTGCTATTTGACGATATACATCCATTGTATATAATAATTTCATTACTTTTTCACGGGTAATTTTCCTCATGTGTTTCCATCCAATCTTTTTATGTCTTTTTTTCTTACATAATACCTCTATATTTTACCACATATTCACTTTTTTTTATAGTCTGTGCCCGCTTTTTCATCATTTCTTGCTTTATTTTTGGCCAACATTACTGTATAATTAACTACATGGGGACGTCTTGGATTCGACAAGTGTTTTCGGCTGTATAATAAGCAAGTAGTGGCAGTCTTACCTGCACAAACCGTAGTAAACGGAAAACAAAATTTACAACTCGCAGCTTAGTAATAAACTGCGGTTTGCGATAATCTTGATGTCTATGCAATTATCGTGGACTCATAAATCAATAGACCGGCATGCTTTTTTCGTCAACTAGGAAGCATGTATGTATTTAATTGACTCGTAGCTAAATTGGGTGTTTACTCATGGTCTAGCTATTAAATTAAATGAGCAAACTAAACTTGTAGAAAATTTATGGCTTACATGCTTGGACAGGGGTTCGAAACCCCTCGTCTCCACCATTTTTTTAATAATAATAAGCGAAAAAGCGTAGATATCATTTTGATGATATCTACGCTTTTAATTATATTTTCTGGGTATACCGCTTCCGATTAATAAAATAGCAAACCTCTTCAAAGCCAACTGATTTTGCTAACGCTATTGCTTCAGGAAATTTTGCTTGAAAATCATTTGCTGTATGTGCATCTGATCCTAAGCTAATATATTTCCCTCCTAGTTCAAAATAACGGGATAAAATTTCTTTTTGTGGATGGGGAACGCCCAAATCACTATAAGCTTTCGTATTTATTTCGAGGCATTTGTCCATCTCAATTATTTTTGTTAAAATTTGGGTTACTTTTTTTTCAAAATGGGGCAAGAACCATATTTTTTCTGGTAGGTATCTAACGACATAATCAAAATGTGTAAGGATGTCAAAGTTTGAAAATTGATTGAGACCTAGCCATGTAGCATCTAATACTGCTTCTAGTAAGTCCAATGCTTCTTTTTCTGTTTCCATCGTGCGGGCTGTTCTAAAAATGCTACCTCCTGCTGTTCGATGAATTGACATTAATACTGAATCAAATGGATATTTTTCAATCGTCTTTTTAATCCGCTCAACTGAGTTTTTTTCAAATCCAATTTCAATTGATTTTTGTAATTTAATTTCGGGGTAAGCTTGTTGCAATTGCTCCATTTCTGCAAGATATTTATCAATATCATAGTATGAATGTGTCTTTTCTCCATCCAAATAATCCATATGGTCACTAATATAGAGCATATCACAGCCAACACTCTTAGCCTTGTGAATTAAAGCTTCTATTTTCGTTGAACTATCGGGTGAGTAATAACTGTGGACGTGAGTATCAAAATATTTCATCCAACTTAGCTCCTTTATTCTAACGTATATCTTGGGGTGTTCCTTCTAAAAGTACAAATGAAAGATAATCATCTAACTGCGAAACGATTTCTTGATATTTAGCTTCGACTTCCATAAAAGTAATTGTCTTTAGCCACGTAAGCAATGTATCGGGTGTTAAGCCTTCTTCTAAGAGCCTTGTCATTTCTGAGGTAATATAAGACATATTACTTTGCCCTTGAATCTGCATACCTATTTGCATCTTGCGAACTCTTTCAAATTGTTTCTCGTTGATTGTTTTCCCTTCATACCAGCATTGCTTATAAGTTTCAATAAAACGATTAGGATCCTTTGTTTTAACTTGTGTTAATGTGTATGCATATTGCTTTTCGTATGTTGCATAACAGCTAATTCCGGTGTCAACAATAAATTCATCAATAAAATAATCATAATATGCCGATACATTAGAAAAAAGCATATCCAAAATAATATCCACAATCATTTCTTCATAAATATGATGTGTTTGCTTTACATTTGCATTAATTCTAATATCTTTAAAAAGAGCACTTACATAATTTGTTTGCGCATCAATTTGCTTTTTAATTGCTTTTGTTGCAGGAATTGTTACGTCTTCCGTAAACGCAAGCTTGATTTCTGCTTGCGGCTGATATTCTTTGAGCGCTTGATTTTCAATTATAACTGCTTTTATTTCTGCTAAATCAAAATTACCTGATAAAACAAGTTGCATATTAGAAGGGTGATAAAATGTTTCATAGCAGGTATATAAATCTGTTTTACTAATTGCCTTAATTGACGCAACACTCCCCGCAATATCAATGCCCACTGGATGATTTGGAAAACTTTGTTCAAGTGCATAACGATAGCCAATCCATGAGAACTGATCTTCATACATTTGAATTTCCTGTTCAATTATCCCTTTTTCTTTTTCCACGCTCTGGTCAGTAAAATAAGGCTTTTGCACATAATCTAGTAAAATAGTTACAGCCTCTGCTATTTTCTGATTAGCCGAAAATATATATGAGGTCTGCTCATGTGATGTATAAGCATTCGCTGATGCTCCAATTTGTGAAAACGCCAAAAACACATCTGCCCCATCCGGTTGATCAAACATTTTATGCTCTAAAAAGTGGGCTACGCCATCCGGTGCTTGATAAAATTCATTGGTCTTTGGGTACACAAAGTTGCGATGAATTGAGCCATATTTTGTTGTAAACGAGGCATGTGCTTCTTGAAAATTGCTGTTTGGTACAAGGCAGACTTCCATTCCATTCGCTAATTTGGTTGTATATCCCCTTTGCTTATTTGTAATTACGATTTCATTCCATTTAATCATTTTTGCACCTCATTTTTTTCTTCTGGAAGGAGGATGAAGACTGTATCTTTTTTCCAGTCGGATGCTGCTGTTTTAACATCCTCAATGGTAACTGCTTCAATAGCAAGTAACCACTGCTCAATTGTTTCAATATTTACAAGATATGACAGTGTCCGCTGGAGGCTAATGCAGCCTGAGGGCGAATCAGTAATTGCAATAATTCGATGTTTTGCTGTGATTTTAGCAATTGCTAATTCTTCTTCTGTAATCTCACCTAGTTGCATCCGCTGAATTTGAAGCTCAATAATTCGCTGTGCTTCTGCTAAATTTTGTTCGTCTACACCTGCATAAATATACATTGCCTGCGCATAAGCATCCATTGATGCACTCGCATAGTAAGCAAGTGACGCCTTTTCGCGCACTTCCTGAAATAATTTTGATTGTGACCCCGAACCTAATACATCAATAGCAATTTTTGTTTTAATGTAATCTGGTGACTTTATTGTAACAGGAATTTGATAACCAATGTGTAATTTTGCTTGATTTACTTTCTGATTTTCGGTAAAAAAGGTTGCCTCCCCAACTTTAGTTCGACTATTTGCCGTAATTGACAGTGGTAGTGCTTGCTTTTGTGTACTGCCTAAAATTTCATCTAATGCTTTTTCTAACTTTTCAGGTTCAATATTTCCAATGGCAAATACCGAAATATTATCCAATCCAATCATATGGTCATAAGTCTCAATTAACTGTTTATTTGTTATTATGTTATAATCGGCAAGTTCACCATAGGCTTTAACCGAAAATGGGGTATTAGCAAACATTTTCTCTACTAATTTTAATTGAGCATAATGCATTTTGTCATCATATAATTGCTTTATTTTCTCTTGCATTATGCGGTTTTCCACCGTTACAATACTAGGATTAAAATAGCCATCAATTAAAAACGGATCAAAAATAACCGCTTTTATACATGCATATATTTTAGCTAAGGTATATGCCTCATCTTTGACAATCAGCGGGTCTGCAAAGGTGAATTGAAAGGTGATTTCATGTATTCCACCATTTTTGCCAACACCACTTTGTACTCTTGCTGCATATAAATCAGCAAAGTGCGCTCTTGTTTCAAATTTCGTCGGAAATTTAGCTAATGCTCTTGTAAGTATTTGTGAAACTAAATTTCTTGCTGCAACTGTTGTCTTATCTAATATTTGTGAGAATGTAATTTCCACTGAAATGGTGTCAAATTTAGCTGTTTGTTGGATATTATAGCTGCGCGTTTCTGATTTTACAATATGTTTCACACGACACTTTCCTTTCTCTTTTAGTATGTTCCAAGGAGGACTTCAAGACCAACAATAATTGATAATCCATTAGACGTCCCAATTCTTGTTGCTCCCGCTGCAATCATTTCCTCTAAATCCGCTGTTGTTCTGACCCCACCTGAGGCCTTTACTCCTGCTTTATCGCCTACTGTTTGCTTCATTAGTTTTACATCAGCAATTGTTGCTCCGCCTGTGCTAAATCCTGTCGATGTTTTCACAAAATTAGCTTCTGCTTCCACAGCAAGTTGGCATGCTATAACTTTCTCTTGTTCACTTAGGAGGCAAGTTTCCAAGATAACTTTGACAATTGCATCCCCTGAGGCTTTCACCACTGCTTCAATATCAGTTTTTACCGTTGCATGATCACCTGATTTAAGCGCCCCAATATTAATTACCATGTCAATTTCTGTTGCCCCATTTTTAAGCGCATCTGCTGCTTCATACGCTTTTGTTGCTGCTGTATTGGCCCCCAGAGGGAAGCCAATAACTGTACAGACTTGAACTTCGGTTCCTTTAACTAATTTTGCCGCAAGTGCTACCCAAGTTGGATTAACACAAACCGAAGCAAAATTCTGTGCTATTGCCTCTTGGCAGAGCGTCTTAATATCCGCTTCTGTTGTTTCAGGTTTTAATGCTGTGTGGTCAATCATTTTATTATATTTCATTTTATTCTACCTCTTTTTCATTATAATTGAGCTACATACTTACTTGTAAGCAAACACATATTGTCGCTTAATTTATTAGCTACTTCCATTACTTCTTCATGATTAGGATTACTTTGACTAAGTCCGGCCGCCATATTGGTAATACAGCTCATGGCTACTACCTTTGTCTTTCCATGTGATGCAACAAGCACTTCAGGTACAGTTGACATCCCCACCGCATCAGCACCAATATTATGAATATATCTAATTTCTGCTGCCGTTTCATATGCTGGGCCTTTCCAACCTGCATAGATACCTTCATAAACTAAAACGCCTTCTTCTTGAGCAATATTTTTAAGCGTTTGACGTTCAGTCAGTGTGTAGGCCTCAAGCATCGAGGGAAAACGCGTCCCAAATTCCGCTAGATTTTGCCCAACAAGTGGTGAGTCCCCCATTAGATTGATATGATCTGTAATAATCATGATCGCTCCGCCATCAAATTTTGTATGCATCCCCCCAGCAGCATTAGTTAATAATAAATTAGGAATCCCTAGTGCTTGAAACACGCGGATTGGAAATGTTGTTTTCTGCATTGTATGCCCCTCATAATAGTGCACACGACCGGCCATTAAGACAACATCTTTACCCGACAGCTTGCCAAAAATTAACTTTCCTGCGTGCCCAACTACTGTGGATTGTAAAAAATGCGGAATGTTTTCATATGATACTTCTGTTTTTTCTGTTAATAAATCGGCAAGCTTTCCTAATCCACTCCCCGCAACAATTGCAATTGCTAATGGATTTTTGATGTATTGTTGTAGGTAATTAGTCGTTTCCTTGATCATACTCATCATTTCTTTTTCAGTGTAATACATGTTTTAAGACCTCCATTTTTCATGCTTTAGATGCATGTTCTCTTCTATTATACATGAAATGTCTACCCTTGTTCAACCTTTTATGCCTATACAATTTATCTATCCCCGTTTTCCCTAAAAAATTAAGCTCCTTTTATGGTATAATAGATAAATATAATGTTTTTAACAAAGGAGTATCTATTATGGAATCGATCGCAATTATTGTTGAGTACAACCCACTACATAATGGGCATCTCCACCAAATAAAACAATGCAAGTTACTTTACCCAAATGCAACACTGATTGCTATTTTAAACGGAAACTTTTTACAACGTGGTGAACCAGCTATTGCAAGTAAGTACACCCGCGCCCAGTGGGCTGTTGATTCTGGGTGTGATGTGGTCCTTGAATTACCCTTTGCTTTTGGTACTCAACGGGCTGATATCTTTGCTGATGGTGCCGTCCAAATTGCCGAAGCATTTGGTGCAAAGGCCCTAATTTACGGGGTTGAAGCCCTTGAAGATGATGCTGATTTGTTGGCGATGCTGCCTAATCAGCGGTTGGGATTTTTTTATAAAAAGGCTATTTTGGAGCGGGGATTTCTAATTGAGGCGATTCCAATTCAACGGGTCCATTCGCAGTTTAATGGCATTGAAATTACGCATGATCGTATTGCTAGTGCTACAAGTATTAGGCATTTATTGCACACTGATTTAGCAACTGTTGCTACCTATGTTCCCTCCTATGTTTTTGCTTATTTTAATGATCATGATGGGCCTTTTGTCTGTTTGGAGGATTATTATATGCTACTTCAGCAGGCGCTAATTAGACCTAATAATGACTACACTGCTATGTGCCAATTTGGCTTGTTTGAGAGTGTTAAGTCGTCGTTAGAAACAACAACTAATTTTGCCGATTTTTTTGCGAAAGTCCATCATAAGCACACGTCAAAAACACATATTCAAAGACTACTTACCTATTTGATTTGCAATGTCCCCCAAAAGCAGTTAGATGAGGCAACTAAAACAATATGGACAAGTATCCTTGCGCTTTCAAACAACGGCTGCCGCTACATTCGCTACTGGAAAAATCATTCACATAAACAGATTCCCCTCATTCAAAGACACCAAGACTTACAAAAACCACATGATATGTTACAATATAATAGCATGATTGCTTATGCCTTGCTACAAAAGATTCCCTTAGCAACCATAATTGCACAACACAAAAATAAAAAGATTATTCGGAGGAATTCAAAATATGAACTATAACACAAATGATATTCTAGCTGCGGTGTTAGATTTACAGCACCCTACACTTGGTATAAGCTTAGAACAGGCAAAGTCGATTACTAATATTTCAATTGATGAGCATAATAAAGTTAGCCTCACTTTTGATTTTGTTAAAAGCCGCCAAAAAGAATTCTTAGCATTTCAGCAAACCTTACTCAAACGCTTAAAAATTGATTTAGCTATTGAAAAAGTTAGTCTCAATTTTGCCCAAGAAGCACCACTAATCATCACTCCAACTAACCCACAAGCCAATAGTCGATATATCGCTATTATTTCTGGTAAAGGTGGTGTTGGTAAATCTACTGTTACTGTTAATTTGGCTAGAAGCTTACACAAGCAAGGTCAGAAAGTTGCCATTATTGATGCTGATATTTACGGAGCTAGTATCCCGCAAATTATGCAAATTCAAAAAAGTCCTCCTAAGATATCTGGTAAGCAAGTTAAGCCTTTCATTGTTGGAGGAATTGAAGTTATTAGCAGTTCCCTGTTAATTTCTGAGCATCGCCCCGTTATGTGGAAGGGACCGATGCTTAGTAAACTTTTACGCCAGTTTTTTACTGATGTTGCTTGGAGTTCTGATATTGATGTTTTTTTAATTGATATGCCTCCTGGAACGGGCGATATCATGCTTGAATTAAAGCATAATGTTCCAAATTGTGAAATGATTGTTGTAACAACGCCACAAGATGATGCCGCATTTGTTGCAACTAAAGCAGGTCTTGCAGCAATTGAGCTTGAGCATGAAATCCTTGGGATTATTGAAAATATGGCCTATGTTGATTGTGGCAGCTGTAGCACCAAAAATTTTGTCTTTGGTACTGGGGGGGGAGCCTATGTTGCTGAAGCCTTAGGCTGTGAAATTCTTGGTCAAATACCATTAACCGCCCTTGACACCCTAGCCCACTATCCACCAATTATTGCTCAAATAGAACAAGAAAGGACTAATTCAAATGAGAAAAAAAGCAATATTCTTTGATTTAGATGGCACGCTCTTATCCTCACAAAATACAATTTCTCCAGAAACAAAAATTGCAATTGCAAACTTACAGAAATTAGGGCACAAAATTTTCATTGCTACGGGTAGGCAATACTATGGAGCTGTTCCGTTTCATAAACAACTATCCCTTGATACCCCACTCATCACACTAAATGGTGGGGCTATCTATGAACCCGATGGCCAGCTACTGATTAAAACATCTTTGGATGCACAATTTATCGAACAAATATTAACAGACACCATTTTCGAGAAAATTACAGACTTAAATAACTTTGAAACGCCTAACTTATCGATGCTAACACTCCGTGATGAATCGATGCATGCTTATTTACACGGCCAAATGCCTACAGGTTTATTACCTAATCTAGGGCATACAAAACATTGCTTATCATCTTTACCAACACTTAAACATGCGGTTAATTTATATTCATTTATTACCAGTGGGTCATTAGAATTGTGCCAAAATTATTTAAGTGATACACTTCCACCGACAGTTGGTTATCGAATTATTTATAATACGCCACACTTTTTAGAAATTTTTCCAACAACTGTCAGTAAGGCAACAGGAATTGAATGGGTAATTAATAAATTGGGACTTCACGACTATGAAACCGTTGCTTTTGGTGATGGGCTAAATGATATTGAGATGCTTTCCTATGTTGATATTGGTGTTTCTATGGCAAACGCGGAAGCAGCTGTAAAAGAATCAGCAATGTTTTCTACCACAAAGTCTAATCTAGATTCTGGTGTCGCCGATTACATCAATAAAAACTTCTTATAAAAAAAAGCACCCCCATAATTTGGTGGTTGCTTTTTTTTCTTGTTTACTTAAAATATGCTGCTAGTTTGTCTGTTGTGATTGTTGTTTGCTCTTTTGTTTGCAGGTCTTTGACCGTAAATGTTTGACTTTCACTTTCTTGTTTTCCAATAATAATAATGTGTGTTGCTTCAAAGCGATCTGACATCTTAAAAAGCGATTTCATACTTTTAAGACCAAAATTCATGTCAGCATTAATGGCTAAACTTCTTAATTTTTGTGTTATT
The DNA here is from genome assembly GCA_051652245.1 of Culicoidibacterales bacterium. Classification (GTDB taxonomy): domain Bacteria; phylum Bacillota_I; class Bacilli_A; order Culicoidibacterales; family Culicoidibacteraceae; genus BHER01. The sequence continues at coordinate 16,447 of JBOFTV010000093.1, forward strand.
TCAAGCGCAAAACATGCTGATATTTCAGCATCCAAATTACCGACAAAAACTTTATTTGTATTCGTTGGAGGAAGCAAAACATGCTGCTCTTGTAGTGCTATAATTAGTCGTTCAATGCCCATACCAAATCCCATACCTGATTTATTTGGACCGCCATTTTCAGCTATTAAGCCATCATATCTTCCACCACCACAAAGTGACCCTGCTTTAGCAGATGTTGGATTATTGAGAACAATTTCAAACACTGTATTTGTATAGTAGTCAAGCCCTCTTACTAGTGTATCGTCAATTTGGTAGCTGATGTTAAAATGCGTTAATAGCCGGTGTACTTCTTTGATGTAATGACTCGCACTTGGCGTTAAATACTGACTCATTTTAGGAGCATTTTTAATAGCTTCATGCTTGGCATCTACTTTGCAATCTAAAATTCTTAATGGATTTTTAATAAATCGCTGTTTACAATCCTCACATAATTCTGATAATACGGGGCTAAAATATTCTTGGAGCGCCTCACGATATGCTAACCTTGAACTACTATCTCCCAATGAATTTATTTTAACCGTATAGTCTTTAATGCCAATTTTGGCTAAAAAAGTGACCGCAAATAAAATTACTTCGACATCCACAGTAGGATCTTTATCCCCAAAAACCTCGACACCAAATTGGTGATGCTGGCGATAACGCCCCATTTGGGCACGTTCATAGCGAAAATGGGGGCTAATATAGTAGAACTTATTGTATTCACCTTCAGAAAATAATTTATTTTCAATATATGAGCGAACAATTGTTGCTGTACTTTCAGGTTTTAAAGCCAGCTTTCGCCCCTTTTTATCTTCAAAAGCATACATCTCTTTGGAAACAATATCACTTGTTTCTCCTACTCCACGGGCAAATAATTCAATCTTTTCAAACATTGGCGTTCGCATCTCACCATATTGATATATTTTTGTTAATTTACGCACATGACTCTCAATATAATGCCAATACGCAATCGCATCACCAAAAATATCTTGCGTGCCTCTAGGCTTTTGCATTTTATTCATATTTTTTTCATCAAGCAAGTTGCTTGACTTCCTCCTTTATCTTATAGCGTTTCTGAGTCGAGTAAAATTGTAACTGGACCATCATTAGTTGAACTGATTAGCATATCTGCTCCAAAAACACCTTTTTCTACTACAATTTCCTTGTTTTGACAGTAAGTGCAAAAATATTCGTAAAGCTGTTGTGCTTCTGTTGGTACCAGTGCGCCAGTAAATGAGGGGCGTCGCCCTTTTTTAAGATCAGCATACAACGTAAATTGAGAAACTGCTAACATTTTTTGGTTAGCAACATCAAAAGCTTCATTCATTTTTCCATTTTCATCTGCGAAAAGACGTAAACTTAATATCTTTTCTGCTACTTTTTCTACTGTTTTCACAGTATCCATTTTACCAAATCCAATATACAATAAAAATCCTGATTGGATTTGTCCAACTATTTGTTGCTCTACTCTAACTGTTGCACCTTGGACTCTTTGCATAACAACACGCATCTTTTACTAACCTCCTTATATATTCATTCTTACAACTTCATAGACTTCTGGGACCTTTTTAATTGCAACAAATATTTTGGCTAGGTGGTCAGTATCCTGAGCTGTTAGTAATATTTTAGTATATACCATATTATCAGGCTCAACTTTTGATTGAATATCCACAATATCAGTATTTATTTTATAGAGTGACTGTAATAGCTCACTTAATAGACCTTTACGATCAAAAGACATTACTTTTAGTGGTACAATATATTTTGTTGTTGGTAAGTCCTGTACCCAAACAACATCAATATGTCGTTCTTTCTCCTTTTCTGCCTGGGGACATTCTAAGCGGTGAACAACAATTCCATGTCCTTTAGAAACGTAGCCAACAAGCATGTCTCCGGGTATTGGTGAGCAACATTTTGCTAATGAAATTCGAACATTGGTTGATCCTGAAATCTCAACAATATTGTTGCCCTTCTTGCTTAGTTTTTCCTTTTGTTGTTGCGAAACCGTTTCTATTTTATGGGCATCCTCGATTTCAATTTCTTCGTTGCCGATGTGATGAAAATCAAGCAGCCGATTAATCATTGTTTTAGCACCAATAACATTTTGGCCAATCGATGCATACATCTCGTCAATGTTTTGAAAGGCAAACCGCTCCAAAATAAAATCTAATCCTTCTTCATTGAACAGCATCTCAATTTGGTAGTCCATTTGATCAAGCATCTGATTAAGCATTTCTTTTCCTTTAGCAACATTTTCTTCGCGTCGTTCTTTTTTAAAATAGGCACGGATTTTGGATTTTGCATGTGAGCTTGTTGCTACTCTTAACCATGATTCCGATGGCTTTATTGTCTGTGAAGTTAGAATTTCAACGATGTCTCCTAATTTAATTTCATATGAAATTGGAACCATCCTATTATTTACCTTTGCACCAATCATTCGATGACCAACTTGCGTATGAATCTTATAAGCAAAATCAATTGGTGTGGCACCTTTTGACAGCTGATAAACATCCCCTGATGGCGTAAAGGCAAAAACAGTTGCATCAAAAATATCATGTTTAACATGATCAATAAAATCATTAGCACTATTTTCATTATTTTCAGACAAATTAATGACCTCTTCTAGATCTTGGAAGATTTTTAGTTCACTTTGAATTTTATCAAGCTGCTTGGGGTTACTAACTGACTTGCCTTCTTTATAAGCCCAATGTGCTGCAACTCCATATTCTGCAATATAATCCATTTCATACGTTCGAATTTGAATTTCAAAAATATTTCCTTTCACACCAAAAACAGTCGTATGCAGTGATTGGTAGCCATTTGTCTTGGGCACGGCAATATAATCTTTTATTCTTTTAGGCATCGGTGTAAAAACATTATGAATGTAACCAAGGGTTCCATAACAATCAGTAATTGTATCAGTTAAAATCCTAATCGCAAGTAAATCGTAAATATCTGAAAATGTTGCCTGATTTTTCTTGATTTTATTATACATACTATAGACACTCTTTACTCGACCTTTTATCGTATATGAAATATTGTGTGAACGAAGAGTGTAAGAAATTTTCTCAACCATTCCATCTAATGACTCTTGTCGATCCATTCGGTTTTTCTCAATTTTTTCAAGTGTTTGATTATAGGCATCTGGATTAAGCACAGAAAAAGACAAATCTTCTAATTCTGATTTAATTTTAAACATCCCTAATCGATGAGCAAGTGGTGCTAAAATATCAATCGTCTCCTGCGCAATTTGCTTCTGCTTCTCCTCCCGTAGAAAAAAAATCGTCCGCATATTATGTAAGCGATCCGCTAATTTAACAATCACAACACGCACATCTTTTACCATCGCAAGCATCAGTTTTTGATAATTATCGTTTGACGTTTCACTACGTGATGCCTTTGTTTTATTATAGGCTAGCTGATCAAGTTTTGTCACACCATCAACAAGCTTTCTAACTGTTGCCCCAAATAATTTGTCTAAATCATCCAATGTTACTTCTGTATCTTCGACAACATCATGTAAAAGACCGGCAGCTATGACCTCAGGTGCTGCATTAAGCTCTGCTAAAATATAGGCAACTTGGAGCGGGTGTAGGATAAAAGGCTGTCCTGATTTTCTAATTTGGCTTTTATGTGCCCGCTCTGCAACACTATAAGCACTATTAATTAATTCAATATCCGCATCTTCTGTTAAATATGTTTTAACTTTTATAATCAAATCGGCTAGTGTATAATTTGTTGGCTCTTTTTTCACTGCTTTGTGTACTGGCATTTTTAGTATTCCATTAGCGACATTACTGGATATCCCAACAGCAAGTCCCTTCCTTTTAGCTCTAATAATTCAATTAAAAATGCGGCCCCAACAACAACACCGCCTAAAGATTCAATAAGTTTAACTGTAGCTTCCATTGTTCCACCCGTTGCTAATAAATCATCGACAATTAATATTCTTTGTCCCGGGGTAATTGCATCTCTGTGGATTGCTAACCGATTTGTTCCATATTCTAATTTGTATTCATATTCAACTGTTTCCCGGGGTAATTTCCCCGGTTTTCTAACGGGAATAAACCCCACTCCCATTGCATATGCTACAGGACATCCAAAAATAAATCCTCTTGCTTCTGGACCAACAACTAAATCAACACCTAGTTTTGTGGCAAACCCAACAAATTGATTCGTTGCATGTTTAAATGCTGCTCCATCATTCATCAATGGTGTTATATCCCTAAAAATAATTCCTTCTTTAGGAAAATTTGGTACCTTTGCAATATATTCTTTTAAATTCATTGAATATCCTCTTTTCTCTTATTATGTCGCTTTCACTATTCTATTTTCTCTTGATAATCTAATATATATTTATAAAATATATCAACCGGATCAAATAAAATCATATTGCGAATTTTCAGCCATGAACCCAGATTTTGATAGTAGACAGACTGCTCTAAGCTAAGCTTCTTCTGGTTTTCTAGAAAATTGCAAGTATCGCCTTTAATTATAACAAAATTTAGCTCAAAAAACACGTTAATAATGTATAAAAAAATCGATTTAGGAATTTTCTTTTGATATAGTTCCAAATAAAGTTGAACGTCGGTTAAATTTATCGATTTGTGCTTATGCATAAATTTATAAACATAGGAAAATACGTGTTTTTCAATTGTTGCTGCATAGATGAACTCTTGCTCATTTTTAATTGGGACTAAATATAATTTAGCTATTTCTGGTGCTTGTAGCTGCTGGTTAAAAGCATTAATATCGATCGGTATTTCCGTAATTTTATAGCCCTCATTACTTAATTCAAGCGGTGTTTTGTGGTATTTAATATTTCTGTAATCAAAAATTTGCTTATGTGTTGATTCGATATCAACTAATAAATATTGCAGTTTTTCAATTCCGTTGAAATGATTTTTCTGGCATTGAATAATTAAATTTATTGTAGCATAGATTGCTATTTTATCTAGTAGTTCTGCTTGGAAGAAGCAGATAATTACATATTTTTTCTTCTCTTGTTCAATTGTTAATTTGAGGTGTTTTTGGTCTTTCCCTAATATTTGCATATCTATAATTTTAACATCTTTTACACCAATATGAAAAGATTTATTATTTTCTCCATATGGTTCAAATTGCTCTTGCTTGGTTAAAAATGTTTGGTTTAGGTCGCTCATTTGCATCCAAGCATCTACTAAAAGTGGGAGTTTTAGTTTATTTACCGGGATTTTTTTGATAATTCTTGCATTATAGGCATCTAAGCTTGATTTAGCAGCTTCAAGTTTCCCACATTCGATACTTAAGCCACCTGCATAACTATGTCCACCAGATTTAATTAGTGTCTTTTTAAGGTCATCTAAGCAGTGCTTGACACTATATGGTCCAAATGCCCTCGCTGATCCAACTAACTCATCTTGATTATTTTGATTTGTTGTCACTAGTATGACGGGCCGAGAAATTTCTTGCATTATTTTTTGTGCCACAATTCCCAAAACACCCTGATGCCAATTATTGCCACAAGCAAAATAAAAACCACGACCACGATCATTTCTAGCGTCTTCAAGAATTTCTGCTTGAATTGTTTGTGTCATCATCTTTCTTTGCGCGTTAATTTCATCAAAGACAATGATTTTCTCCTTAATTAATTCACTATTATCCATAAGCATTGTCTCAACAACTAAGTTAGCGTCCGCAAGTCGCCCCACTGCATTTAATCGTGGAATAATTTGAAAACTTAGTTCATCACTTTTCAAGGTATCTATTTTTAAATGTGTTAAAAAAGCACTGATTAACAGGATCGGTGTTTTTCTCATTTTTTGATATCCATTATAGGTTATTGCGCGGTTAAAAGGTATATCCAATGGCATCATATCAGCAAGCGTTGCTAGCGTGCACAACTGCAAGAATTCATCAGCTAATTGCTTATCCTTTTGCTTGCGTAAGAGGAATTTTGCTAAGATAAAGGCAACTGCTGCCCCACAAATTTCTGTTGTATTTATGACATCGTCTAATTTCGGATGGAGAATATGTGTTGCACAAGGCAATGTATCTCCTGTCTCATGATGATCTGTAATAATTACATCTATTTTGTTGTCTATTGCTTCTTGAACAACATTGACTGCTGCAATTCCATTATCGACAGTTATAATTAACTTCACTTTTTCATTAAGTTGCTGCAAAATATTTAATGATATACCATAGCCGTCAATGAATCGATCCGGAATAACATATGAAACATCAGCTTGTATTTTAGTCAACGTTTTTACTAAAATAGCAGTCCCCGTCATACCATCCACATCATAATCACCACAGATACAAATTTTATTCCCTTTTTCGATATGTGTTAAAATCGTTTGCTCAATGGCTAACAATTTTTCTTCTGAAAATTGTGTTTGCTCGATTAGCTCAATGTTAGGTTTTAATAAAATATTGCGGTTTATTTTAGTTGTTGGTTCATCATTAGCATTCTGCCAATTAAATTTAGCTGCTAGCATCAATATACCTCCTGTTAGATAATTTAAATGGAAGGCATACAATAAATTGTACCCTTCCACTGTTAAAAATAGTATGTTATACTTAAATTAAATTACTAAAAATTTGATGCAATGATTCTTCTTTTGCATGAAAAATATTTTCTAGTCGTAAGTAATCAATAATTTCGCCATAGGTTAAATTTAAAACATCTGAGGTGATTTCATGTAAGAACAACGGGACTTTTTTCCATTTTGAACGAATCAAATAGTCCCTTAATACGGTTATTGTTACATCAGAGTAACCAGCCGAATGAAAGTCATTGACTTTACATACGAGTAAAAACTCAAATTGTTCCATAAACTCATTACTTATTTTCATCCTCTATTACCCCTTTGTCTTCAACGTCCTCTGTTTGCATTCTGACGATTGCATCTTTTCGAAATTTTATTAGTTGTCCATCAATCATTTTTAATGTAATCGTCTGGTCATCCATTGATTGGATTTCACCATAAATACCCGCTGTTGTAATAACTTTATTGCCCGCACAGAGGTTGCTTTGAAACGATTCTAAAACTACCCTCTGCTTTTTATTTGGACGAATAATGACAAAATACATCATAACGAATAAAAATAACGGAAATAACAAAAAAGATATTGCTTCCATAATAATTTTCCCACCTTTTAATTTTTTTTAGAAGCCTGCATGATTTTCAGTATTTAAGCCATACTTTTCAAAAAAAGCTAGCTTAAAGTCCATTAGGCGATCTTCCATGATTGCCAATCTTACATCTTCCATTAATTTTAATAAAAATCTTGTGTTGTGGATGCTTGTGAGTCGCATGCCAAATGTTTCTTCACACTTAATCAGATGCCTAACATAAGATTTTGTGTAATTTTTACAGGCATAGCAATCACAGGAGTCATCAATTGGTGTAAAGTCCTCGGCAAATTGTAAATTTTTCAAATTCTTTCGACCTGTTGATGTCATAACGGTTCCATTTCTTGCAATTCTAGTTGATAGAACACAATCAAACATATCTATCCCATGAATTGCCCCCATTATAAGTGCATCGGGTGAGCCCACCCCCATTAAGTATCTTGGCTTATTTTGCGGTAAAATTGGATTTAAGTGCTCTAGTACATTATACATTATTTCCTTTGGTTCTCCTACAGATAATCCACCAATTGAATAGCCGGGGAAATCTAAAGTCATCAGCTCTTTGGCGCTTTGCGTGCGCAAATCTAAATACTCACCACCTTGGACAATACCAAATAGCCCTTGCTCGTCTTTTCGCTTATGTGCTTTTAAACCACGTTCTGCCCATCTTGTTGTCCGCTCAATTGAACTTTTAACATATTCATATGTTGCCGGATATGGTGGACACTCATCAAATGACATCATAATATCTGAGCCTAAATTATTTTGAATTTCAATTGCTTTTTCTGGACTTAAAAATAATTTCGAGCCATTGATATGATGTCGAAATGTGACACCCTCTTCCTCAATTTTACGAAGATTACTTAAGCTAAATACCTGAAAGCCGCCTGAATCTGTCAAAATAGCCTGGTTCCAGTTCATAAATTTATGTAATCCGCCAGCTTTTTTAATTATTTCATCACCTGGTCGCAGCCATAGATGATAGGTATTACTCAAAATTACTTGACTTTTTGCTTCCACAAGCTCTTCAGGGGAAAGTGTTTTAACTGTTGCAAGTGTTCCAACGGGCATAAACATGGGCGTGTAATAGACACCATGTGGTGTGTAAAGCTTACCTGCTCTTGCACCCGTTTGCTTGCAGACATGTAATAATTCATACCTTATTGGTTCCATAGTACCCACTCCTTTTATAAATGTTCTAACATAAATGTTGGTGCTACAGCTTGTTGATTAACAAAATTGCTATCATGGACACCCGTTTGCACAAAACAAGTATCAATGCTATTATTAATACCAAACATGATATCAGTATGATAATTATCACCAACCATCAACCAATCCTTCTTCTCTATATTAGGGGAAAAAGCAGCGACTAACCTTACCATCACAGCACTTGGTTTGCCAATGACAATAGCCTTTTTATTAGCTGCTGCCTCGATTGCATAGACAATTGTCCCAGCTCCCGGCAAGAAAAAATCATTTTGCGGTAGTCTTAAATCAGTATTTGTTGCAAAAAGCACACAATTTTCTTGTTGCTGCAATATTTGTGCTGCTTTTGCTAGTTGCTGATATGCTACATTTTTATTTAGTCCAACTATTACAGCTTGACAGTTTTCTTCTGTCTGGATAACATTTTCTTGCTTTAGTTGCTCTTGCAGGGCATCTTGACCAATGATATAAGCTCTTGTTATTTTCCTTTGTTTCATTTCGCTGGCCATTGCCATCGATACTGTAATGATTTTTGTTTTTCTTACAGCAGTAATTCCCATTGCTGTTAGCTTTTGACTAACTTCAGTTACTAGCACTGTTGCATTATTGGTGATGAAAACTACTTCTTTATTAGCCGCTAATAATTTATTGATAAACGTAATACACGATTTGATAGGACGGCTACCTGAGTATACCGTCCCATCTAAATCAAATAAATACAGTTTATAGGCATCTATTTTTCTATTCATCATTTTTTTTCACTTCTTTTAGTAAATTTTCAATTTTTTGGGCTTGTGCAAATGATGTATCTACTTTAAAAATTAAAGCTGGCATCTTTCTCATTGAAACTTTTTTTCCTAAAATAGCTTTGATTGCTCCTTCTTTTTTCTGTAGAGCTTCTATTCCATTGTCTTGCTTATCTTCTCGTGAGTTCATAAAATGAACAAATATTTTAAGATAGGATAGGTCATTAGTAAGTTCTACCCCAGTAATACTTACTAATCCCATATCTTTATTTTTTAAATCAATTGCAATTATCTCAGAAATAATTCGTTGTAATTGCGATTCTAATCTTTTATGTTTTATTGAAGCCATATTTCTAATGTCGAGTAGACTAACTTCGACTCCTCTTTTCCATTTATAATATTTTTTCAATGCGAGAATAAGTCTGGTTTCTCACAAAATTATTTTTTCTTAGGTTTGATTTCTTGCATTTCATAACCTTCAAAAATATCGCCTTCGCGCAAGTCATTATAACCATCAATTGTAATACCACATTCATATCCTGCTGATACTGATTTAGCATCATCTTGTTCACGTTTAAGTGAACCAAGTTTTCCATCATAAATTGTAATACCATCGCGGATAATTCTAACTAAATTATCGCGTTTAATGAGGCCTTCTGTTACCATACAACCAGCAATTGTTCCAATTTTTGAGACCTTGAATAGAGCTCTAATTGATGCTTGCCCTGTAACAACTTCTTCAAATTCTGGGTCAAGCATTCCGGTCATTGCTGCTTCAATTTCTTCAATAGCTTTATAAATTATTGCATGTAATCTAATTGAAACACCTTCACGGTCTGCTGCTTGTCTTGTGTTTGCATCAGGGCGAACATTAAAGCCATAAATTATTGCATTTGATGCTAGTGCTAACATAACATCTGATTCTGTAATTGCCCCTACTGCTGCACGAACTATTTTAACACGAACACCTGATACTTCTATTTTAGCAAAAGATTGCGAAACAGCTTCCACTGACCCTTGTACATCACCTTTAACAATGATATTGATTTCTTTAATTTCGCCTTCTAAAATTTGCTGATTTAAGTCTTCTAAGTTCATTGCTGCTGATTTTCGTCTTTGTTCATGAACAAATGAGGCCGCTCGTGTTGCGCCTACTTGACGAGCTTTTTTCTCCGTTTCAAATACTGCAAAATGATCTCCGGCACTTGGAACACCAATTAATCCTGTTAATTCAACCGGCATTGATGGTCCTGCAACTTTAAGTCTCTTACCAAAATCATCCTCCATTGTCCGAACACGACCATAAGCACTACCAACAACAATTGGGTCACCAATTTTTAATGTTCCACCTTGTACTAGTAATGTTGCAACAGAACCACGACCTTTATCAAGTCTTGCCTCTACAACAGTTCCAAAAGCATGTCTATTTGGATTAGCCTTTAATTCTTGAACTTCTGAAACAAGTAAAATCATTTCAATTAAGTTATCTAGACCAGTTCCCATTTTTGCTGATATTTCAACAAATATTGTACTTCCGCCCCATGCTTCTGGTTGTAAGCCCAATTCTGTAAGACCTTGCATTACACGTGTGGCATCAGCACCAGGTTTATCAATTTTATTTACCGCTACAATTATTGGCACCGCAGCAGCTTTTGCATGCTCAACTGCTTCTTTTGTTTGTGGCATAACACCATCATCAGCTGCAACAACAATTATTGCAATATCTGTTATTTGTGCACCTCTTGCACGCATCGATGTAAAGGCCTCATGACCTGGTGTATCAAGGAATGTTAATTGCTTACCTTCATGTGTTATCTGGTATGCTCCAATATGTTGCGTAATTCCGCCGGCTTCACCTTCAACAACTTCGGTTTTTCTAATTGCATCTAATAATGTTGTTTTCCCATGATCAACATGTCCCATTATTGTAATAACTGGAGGACGTGCTTCCATATTGTCTTCTGTATCCTCTGATTCAAAATACAATGATAAATCAGTTTCATCTACTGTCTCTTCATACTCAATTGTTGCATTATATTCCGCTGCAATTAATTCTATTGTATCAGCATCTAATGAATGATTAATCGTTGCCATAATATCCAAACCTAATAAATATTTAATGATTTCTGCCACAGTAATTCCAATTTGCTGTGAAAGCTCTCCTACTGTCAATGAACCCTTATGCTTAATAAATTTTGGTAAGTCTGGCTTGATAATCACCGGTTTTGGTCCGCGTCCGCGTCCACGACCACGATTTCTTTCATACATTTTTTTATCTTCTAAGCGCTTCTCTTCTTTCAGTTGCTTTTTCGATTTACGTTCATCGCCAACATTGCGACGATCTTTGTTTTCAATAAATGATGTTCGCGTCGTTTTTACTGCTGTATCTGCTGGAACTGCTGCCGAAATATCGCTAAGTTTTTTATCGATATTTCTTGTATCCATCCCACTACCACGATTTTGGAAACCACCACCACTGTTATTATTATATCCGCCGCGGTTTTGGAAGCCGCCACCTTGTCCACCTTGACCAGTATTGCGGTTTTGAAAGCCGCCACCTTGTCCACCTTGTCCGGTATTACGGTTTTGGAAGCCGCCGCCGCTATTATTATTGTTATAGCCTCCTTGACCGGTATTACGGTTTTGGAAACCGCCACCGCTATTATTATTGTTATAGCCTCCTTGACCGGTATTACGATTTTGGAAACCACCACCGCTATTATTATTGTTATAGCCTCCTTGACCGGTATTACGATTTTGGAAACCACCACCTGTGTTACCAGTTCCTTGACCGGCATTACGGTTTTGGAAACCGCCACTTGTATTGCCAGTTCCTTGACCAGTATTACGGTTTTGGAAACCACCACTTGTATTGCCAGTTCCTTGACCAGTATTACGGTTTTGGAAACCACCACCTGTGTTACCAGTTCCTTGACCAGTATTACGGTTTTGGAAACCGCCATTTGTGTTACTAGTACCTTGACCGGCATTACGATTCTGGAAACCACTGCCACTATTATTATTATTATTGTAGCCACCTTGACCAGTATTACGGTTTTGAAAACCGCCACCGCTATTATTATTGTTATTATAGCCACCTTGACTTGCATTGCGGTTTTGGAAACCTCCACCTGCGTTGCTAGTTCCTTGACTTGCATTACGATTTTGAAAGCCACCACTTGTATTATTAGCACTAGGGTTTGCATTTCTTTCTTGATATGCATTTCCCGATGCTGTTGTCTTTACCGCTCCCGTTGTTGGGGCCGTAGCTGCTGCTGGTGCAATCGTTCGCGTTTGATTCTCATTTCGAGTCTGATAGCTATTTGTAATATTATTATTATTATGTGTTCCATTTGTATTACCCCGATGTTGCATCTGATTATTTTCCCTATCATTTACTCTTCTATTGCTATATTGACTAGCATTTTTACCAATTTCAATTTTAGGTTGAACAGGTTCTACTACCTCTTGCTTTGCTGCAACAGGCTCCACTTTTTTAGATTCTACCACTGGTTTTTCCACCACTGCTTCTACCTTTTTAGCTACTGTAGGTTGCTCACTTGGTACTTTTTCTGCTAGCACAACAGATTTCTTCGGTTCTTTTTCGACTTGCGACATCTTTTGCACTAAGCTTTCTGCTTGCTGCTCCGTTACTGATGACATGGCGTTTTTAACGTCCATATCCATTTTTTTAGCGAGTACAACAAGGTCTGCTACCTTTAGTTGTTTTTGCTTCGCTAGTTCGACCATTCTTATTTTCCCCATCTAGGAATCACCTTCAATCATTATTTTTGTTACTCATTATTTCTTCAACTTTTTGAAAAAAACCCTTATCTTTAATCCCGATAGCCACCGTTACACCTTTGCCAATTGCATCGGCTAAAGAATCTTTCGTGCCATATTCGCGGATATTTGTCTGTGAATTTCTTGCATGTTTATTAAACTGCTCTTTTGTTAATTCACTTGCATCTGTTGCAAGTATGACTAAATGATATTTATTTTTCTTAATACCTTCAACAATTTTAGCTGTTCCCACATCTATTTTTCTTGCTCTCATCATCAAACCAATTAAATTATCTAGTTGCTTACTCATTTGTTATCAACTCCTGCAATTCTTGATAGATATCATCAGGTATTTCTACTTCTAGATGCCTTCCTAGTATATTACTTTTTTGCGCTTTTTTCAAGACTTTTATATCGCGACTGATGTATGCACCTCTGCCATTTTTCTTGCCCGTTTTGTCTACTTCAACAAGACCCTCCGGCGTTCTTACGACTCTAATAAGCTCGGCCTTTGTTAATTTCTGCTTACTAACTACACATTTTCTTAATGGAACTTTCTTTGCTTTATTTTCCATTTTCTGCACCCCTTATACTTCTATACCGAGTTCTGCTGCTTCGGATATTGATTTAATATCCACTTTCCAACCAGTAAGGCGGACAGCTAAGCGGGCATTTTGTCCTCTTTTACCAATTGCTAGTGAATATTGATCATCTGGTACAACAATCAATGATTCACGATCTTCATCTTCTTCATCCAATATTACGGCAATTACTCGTGCTGGTCTTAAGGCGTTTGCAATAAATGTTTCAGGCTCAGCAGACCATTCAATTATCTCCACTTTTTCTTCACCTAAGTGATTTAAAATCGCAGCTATTCTTGACTGATTTGGCCCTACACAGGCACCCACAGCATCAATATTTTCATCATTACTGTATACAGCAATTTTTGTTCTTTCACCTGCTTCACGTGCGATACTTTTTATTTCAATTGTTCCATTATATACTTCTGGAATATTTTGTTCAAACAATCTCTTTACAAGACCCGGATTTACACGTGAGGCTAAAATAGTTGCCCCTTTATTTGTTCGCTCAACTTTTGATATATAAACATCTAATTGTTGACCATGTTTTAGTGGTTCACCTTGCACTTGCTCACTTTTCTTAAGCAGTGCCTCACCTTTTCCTAAATTAATATAGACATTGCCACTTTCATAATCTATTGATGTGATCAAACCTGTTAAAATTTCAAACTCTTTGTCATGAAATTCTTGATAAAGGGCATCCCGACTAGCTTCTTTGATTGTTTGCATGATAATTTGTTTTGCTGTTTGTGCTGCAATTCGGCCAAAGTCCTTAACAATAAGCTCTTCTCTAAATGTTTCCCCCACTGCTAATTTCTTCTTTGGTGGTAATTCTGATAGCGAGATTTCCTCCTCCGGATTTTCAACTGTTTCAACAACATTTAGCATTTTATAAAGTCTAATTTTCCCTTTAATTGCATCGATTTCTACTTCAATATTTTCATTTGAATCAAAATTCTTTTTATAAGCCGATATCATTGCGTGCTCTAATGCTTCGATTATGATTTCTTGTTTTATGTTCTTTTCCCTGCAGACTAGCTCTAGGGCAAGCAAAAATTCTTTTGTGTCCATTTTTTCAACTCCTTTAAATTTTAACTGCGCGTCGAATAATGCGAATATTGTCATAGAAAACAATAATTCTTTTTGTTCGCGTGCGATCTTTGTAAGTAATTTCGATGCTTTTATCTGCATCATTAACTAAAGTTAGGCTTCCGTCTAATGAGACCAAACCGTCAATTTCATTGTTAAATGCTACATGAACCCATGTTTCAAGGCTACCATGTAATTCTTCAAATGTTGCAAACGGTTGTTCGGCTCCTAAAGAAGTAACTTCTAAAAAGAAATTTTCCTCTTCCACCATATAGCTATCCACTATTGTTTCAATCATATTGGTTACCACTACACACAAATCAATGTCCACACCATCGGGATGGTTTATTGCAACCTGTAACACCTTATCTTTGCCCATCTGTTGCCAGCTAACGTCAGCAATTTGAACTGATAGTGGCACTACAATTGCTTGTATTTCTTTTTTGAGTACTTCTAATGACATTCCTTCACCTCTAAATTAGATTATACAACATAAAAAGAGTGGGCTGTCCCACTCTCCTTCCTGTTATATTCTGTCTATTATTATACTATGAACGCGTCAATATAGCAAGTTTTTTAAAGCAAAAAAGGCAATTAAAGGCATTAATTTCCGCTTTTATTTTTGAATTGTAGCTCAAGTTGTGATTATTAGCCCTTTTTTTAAAAGAGGCTCATTTGATTTTGATCAGCTAAACCTTCTAAGACTCTTAATACTTCTAATTTTGCTAATAC
>JBOFTV010000094.1:0-15153 GCA_051652245.1 Culicoidibacterales bacterium
AAAAGTCAAATATATTCCGCCCATGACTCATCCGTGGCGAAGAAGTTCGTTTTTATCTTACTCCAATTCCCAAAAACATAGGGCCAGTTTTGAGGCTCATGTTTAGATTTTCGTGGGACATTTTAATATACGCTTGACATAAATATCTCATTTTTAAGCCTTTTTTTACAAAAAACTGTTGCCATTAATAAATGGATAACATAACTTTCAGCTCCTATTACCGCTATTTTTTTACACCGATTTCTCGTGTTGATTAGTTAGCAGTCCAATTGTCATAAATGACATTCCCGAAATTTTAGTGATGGTAATTGTCTGCTTTTCGATGGCTAAATTACTAATTATTACTTCATTACTATCAAGGATTACGGCAGCAGCAAACTCGATTCCCACCATGATTTTAACCGCTTCAATTGCTATGTCTGCTTGATTTAACACCCTAACAACGGTCTTATCACCGTGCTCAGCTTTCTTGCATGCTAATAATGTCAAACGGGGATCTAGTGTTAAATAGCTAGGTGACGACCACGGCAATATTCCTGCTGTGTACTGCTCTATTGTTTTAATATGCCGCCCTTGAAGTCCGTATGCATACTCACTATACACAATGGGAAGCATGCTTTTGGTTGCAAATGTTAGCGCATACTCAAGTGTATATCCACGCTTCATTTGAGAAGAGGGGGTCGCTAAATGATAACCTGATGCTCTCCCTGGTCTAATACTGAGATCACTTTTCCCTAGTTTCCCCGTTGCTCTTAGCAGCGTTAGAGCCAATTTATCATCATCAATTACGGTATATTCACTGACTGTCTTTGACAAAATGATGAATTCTGGTTCCTTGGTTCCCATCATGACGGCATCATTTAGGGGATAAATTGGTAGTTGTTGTTCTGTTGCCTCTAGGGCTTTGACATCCTTACTATTATCAATATGATTGCTGCGAACGATGTAGCCAAAATGATCTTGAGCTGTTGTTGCGCGCGTTTTCTTATTCCCCCTAAAAATGACCCTTAACAAATGGTCATCAACATTATTCGTGATTTCTGTTTTAAACGTAACCACTTGACTATTATTAGTAAGACTTACAAACGTTGTAAGCTTGACTTCCCCCCACCTACCATAATCAGATATTCCTGCAAAGATTAAAACATGGGTAATTCCATATGTTACTAGCTGGGGATTGTCCTCAATTAATTCAATTAGTGGCTGACTGGTTGCGGTTGTTTTTACCACATCAACTGCGGGAGGAGCATAGTTATACTCATCGCCATCGTCTAATGAATCGGTAAAGGTCAATGCTTGGCTAAGTCTTGTCCCTACCTTTTTCGAAAAAATTTCTAGGGTGCCATTGTTATTTATTTCGATTTTAAGATAGCTATTCTCCATTGTTTTTGTCTGCTTTTCATGGGCTAAATCGGTTTTAATTGTTGGAGGTGGTGCCTGCTGACCCTGATTTAGCTGGAGAACTTGGTAACTGAGGGCTTCAATTTTAGCGATTGTTATTTGAATTGATTTTTTTCTTAATTCTTGTTGTTCATGTTTATACTCGTCATTTAAATGAAAAAGGCCGCTATAATTTTCGATTTCATTTGATTGATGGTACTGCTTTTGGAGTAATACATAGGGAACTTGCGTCCCTTTTTGGGTTGTGATTGTAAAGTTTTTGCTTGATAGATAGGCATCTATAATCACAGTGGTGTTGCTTTTAGCATAGGGCTGCGTGTTAAATATGGTAATTATTTCACTTTCTCCGGTAGGTTGATCAAATTTAATATTCTTCATTAAAAACCTGTGGTTCAACCAGATTAGTTCTGCTAAACCATGTCTTAAACTTAGCAGTCGATTTTCAACTGCTTGGTTCACTGTTTCGGGTGATGATGAATAAATTGAATCATGGAACTGATTTTTTAGTAAGATTTTCCAGAAATGATTGACAATTTCTTGCGTATACTGTGACCCAAGGGATGTCAACATTGTGCTCATTGGTTCAATAACTTGGGTTAACATTCGTTCATTTTCACGCATCCGCGCTTTAATATCCATTCTTGTTGAACTTATTCCTGCATGAATTCGACCAAGTTTTGGCGATCTTGCCTCGCCCCTAAAATCTTGTAATGGTTTGCTGTTATACGCTTCTAAGGATTCTGCTAAGAAGGCTTCGGGATGGCTTATTTTGGCTTTAAATCCATGCTTAGTCAGAAGCTCCCTGTCCTGCTCCATAATGTGGGGAAGCTCTCCTTGTATCCGGGCATGGTCACTTCCGTGCATATGCAGATATTGCCCGCTCTGATAGCGATTTTTAAAGGCTTCATGAATCATTTTTAGCTCTTTTTTTCGCTGTTCTTTGTCGTTGGGGAAATAGCGATAGTAGCCATAGCCTAGGGGGAAATGGACTGCTGGTAGACTATCTCCATTGGGAGCAGTCCACCTAAAAAGCGAATCGCTAAGCATTTCATAATCAAAACCGCGCCAAACAAAGAGACCTTCTAGTCCAAAAGATTTAAATAATTGTGGTGTCCCCGCTATTTGACCAAAGGCATCAGGAATCCAGCCAACGTTCATGCAGCGACCAAAACTTCGGGCCTGGTTGCCACCAATTAATAGGTTGCGAATAAGCGATTCACCGTTGACCAAATTCAGATCTGGTTGAATATACCATGGGCCAATAAACAGACGACCTGCACTCACCAATTTTTCCAATTTCGGACGATTATTAGGCTTTATTTTGAGATAATCTTCTAAAATAGCCGTTTGCCCATCTAGAGTGTAGTAGCTAAACTCCTGATTTTGTTCTAAGCATTCAATGATCATATCAACGCTAAATGTTAACCGAATCAAAAAGGCATCGGCTGAGCGATACCACTCCCGATCCCAGTGCGTGTGGGGAATTATATGTATTGTTTTATTTACCATCATTTTCTCCTTTAGCTATTCCACGATTATCAAGTCCATTTTGCTGGGAAACAATTTTGGCAAATGGGAGCCATAAAAAGACATCCAAAACCAGTAATGCACCATACAGAACCAGTGGTGATATCTTTCCACCACTAAGCATAAAAACATTTAGAAAAATTGGTTCCGCTCCCGATCCGCTCGCAACTAAGGGATGGACAAAACCAAACACGTGAGCGTAGTAGGCAATAATAATATTAATTAGTGGAATAAAGACAAATGGGATTAGCATCGTTGGATTAAGCACAATTGGAATGCCAAAGATGATTGGCTCATTAATATTAAATAGTCCTGGAATCAAGGATATCTTCGCAATATTTCGTTCCCCCGAATCCTTATGGGAAACAAAAAACAAAGCAATAATCAAACCTAATGTACAACCAGAACCGCCGATCATTCCATAGATAAAGGCAATTGCATTCGGTGTTGGTTGCTGGACAAACACCAAAATATCACCTGTTGCTTTGAAGGTTTCCGCTTGCTGGAGAAAATATGGCACCCAGAGCATCCCCACGATACCCCAAACAATTGAGAACCCATGTAACCCAAAAAACCAGAGCAACTGCATCAGCGTCATGACAATAATAATTGCAAATAGGCCCACACCAATTGACTCGAGCGGCCCTAAAATAACGGCTTTAATCATCGCATTGACTGATTCATATTGTAATAATTCCACACCTAAGCGTAAACCTGCAAAAATAAGAAAAATAACAAATGTCGGAATCAAGGCAAAAAAACTATTAAAAATAGCTGGTGGGACACTCCCGGGCAACTTAATTGTTGGTAACCGCTTAATGAAAATTGCATACATCTTAACCGCACATAATGCGACAACCAGTCCAACAAACGTTGATTCATAATTTAAATAGCTTTTACTAATCGCCCCTAAAACCAGATTGCCCCCCTCTTGTTTAACATACATTGGTGTAATTACCGCATAGGATGCAATTGCCACCAACATCGCCGTAATTTTATTAAAATTTTCCACATTTTTTTTGCTCTCAGCAAAAAAATAGGCAGCGACGACGATAATTAGCAACCCATGGATTGCGCTAACCGATGCAGAAATCCCCCCTAAAAACTTACTAATTGCTGTAAGTGTTGGATTCGTAAAGGGTAAATTAAAATCAATTGTCCAGGTAATAACCGTAATTAGTGAGGAAATCACAACAAAGGGTAATGTTGTAATAAAAGCATCTTTAATTGCCATTAATACCGTATTTTTGGCAATGTTTTCTGACATTTTTGCTAATGGTTTTTCAATTTTACTCATAATAAAGTTCATCATTCATTCTCCTTTTTCGTTTTCGTAGGCTATTGGCTTTTTTTTGCTTATAATTTGTGCTATACTCAGATAAGTAGATTTGAATGGGGGATTGATGTTCCGTGAATTATGAAAATATTTTAGTTAAAATAAACAAAAGTAGCAATTCTTTAACAAAAAAAGAGTTGCTTGTGCTCCAGAGCTTTAAACGAAATCCAGCAATTTTTGTCACAATGTCGATTCAAGAATTGGCAATTCACATCGAAGTTTCTGTTGCCACAATTACCAGATTTGTCCAAAAAAGTGGCTTTGCTTCTTTTTCTGAACTTAAACACCTGCTAAAACAGTGCCACCAACCTAAAAATGTAACTGATTCTGCACTAACGCTTTTGGCTCGTGGTTACCAATCACTGTGGGAGCAATTGCAAATTAGTATTGATAGCAGCCAAACACAAGCTGTCATTGCTGCCTTAAAACAGTATTCAACCATTGATATTATTGGTGTTGCTAGTTCTGGTTATACGGCCTTAGAGCTTAGTAATCGGCTTATGCGAATTGGTTTTCAAACACGTGCCATTGACCAAGAGCATTTTATGATTATGCAGGCCTCTTTGTACACAAGCGCCAATTTGCTAGTTGCTATTAGTCTATCGGGAAGCACGGATTCAATTATTACAACCATGACGCTTGCTAAAAAGCGGCATGCTTATATCATTTTACTAACTAACCATAACAATAGCCCCGCTGCAAAGCTTGCTGATCTTGTTATTATCACCCCAAGACGTGCTGGATTAGACAAAGCATACTCAATTTCCAATCAAATACCGCAATTGATGTACATCGATTTCCTCTATGATTCAATTTTAGTTGATGACCCCCTGCGCCAAAATATGTATGAACGAACGCTTGATGCTATTCTCACAAAAAATATAAATTATAAGCAATAAGCGAAAAGGATGTAACCCTTTTCAAAATTCATTGTAACAAAAAAGACGATCATTTACAACCATAAAATGTAATAAATTACATTTTATGGTTTTTATTGTTTTTTTAAATCATTTAAAGCAAAAAAAAAGGCTAATTCCTAAAAATTAGCGTTCTTCTTCGTGACTTATTCTTCACCCGACAAAATAACTGACACCAGCTCAATTAAATAAAGGACTTCAAAATGCATCGACAAATTATTTTTCTGGGGAATGAGCACATATTCTGTACTCGCCTGTAACAAGGGGGCATTTTCCTGATTACAAAATGAATACACACTTCGCCCGCCGACTTCAAAGGTATTAGCAACTTTAACTAAGTCAGGCTCATATCCTGTTTGTGCCATGACTAGGACAATTGTATCATCGGAAAATGATTTTGCGGAAAACATTTGCTTTTCTGACATATTTACCGCAAAAATGCCATTATTTAGTAGCATTTGGACACATGTTTCAATTAACAGTGACTGTGAGGCTAGACCATAAACAAGGACCGTTGATGCGCGTTTGATGTTTTCCACAATTTTAATCAGCTTATCAAGCAACAATGTCTCTTCAAAGCGATCCATTGTTGCTTCGTAGGCGTGACGCATTTTTCTAAGGGGATTATTACTTACTTGGGGCTTATTGGGGACAACGCTTGCTGCATTAGCAAGCATTCTTAATTCATTGTATGAACCAACTTTAATTTTCTGACAAAAGCGCGTAATTGTTGCATCGGAAACATTGACACGTGCTGCCATCTCCGTAATTGTCAGCTTGGGCACCTCACTAATAAATTCAATCACAAAATCAGCCAACAAATGCTCACGCTTTGTCAATTGACTCCGCCGTTGCTCAATAAAAGTAACTAACCGTCTCTGATTTTTCACCTCGTCTTGTAATAAGAAATGCTTGACTGCTCCTACAAGTCGAGCATCTGCTAAATTATCCAGCCATGCTAACTTTGTCCCTTCCCTTAAGAAAGAATGCATTTCTAATTGAATTGCTTCCTGAATTTTAGGGTCCAAATATGCTTTGAATCGCTGAATTTCACCCGCAAGAAGCACGTACTCTGGATTGATAACATAGCTAACAATGGCAATTGCTTTCGAAATACTGCTAATAAGCGTTGCAATCTCTGATTGACAAATTTCATCTCCACTAGTAGCCATCTCAAAAACCCCATCAATTGTGAGGCTTTCTTCTGCTATGTTTTTACGCCTTGAAACATGCGTTAATAAATCGGAAAAGGAGATATAATCACCAAGTTTACGATTGCCAACCTTAATATAACCAACCTCACCCGCACTAAATGTATTTCCTGCATGTAATTTACCATTTAAAACGTAGCTCCCACCAATACCATTTCCAAATGTTAATAGGAACACACTCTTCACACTCTTCCCCGGACTTTGCCAGGCTGTTGAAAGTCCGATACAGTTAACATTATTTTCAACCTCGACGGTGATGTTAAAGTAATCTTCTAATTCCTTTTTGACTTCGGTTCCTGTATATCCAGAAATATGGGCATCTGCATAGACAATTACACCCTTTTGAGCATCTACTTGGCCAGAGGTACTAATTGTGATTCCCTCAATTTCTGTTTTTCTGATCACCAGCTCAGCGTATTTTTTGATATTTGACATAATATCCACGGCACTCTGGCGTTTTGTTATCTCCACGGTATGCTTTGTTAAAATATTGCCATCCCATGAGATGAGTGCATATTCAAAATAACTGCCACTAACACTAAATGCTAATATCGTTTTCATAAGATCATCCCTTCATTTTTTGTTCACTATTTATAGTCTATTTTATAGCCGATTTCAAACATTCGATGCCATGGTGAATAGCTGTTTAACGCGATAATTTCTTTGTTCTTGAATGCTGTTTTACAGTATTCTCTAAATGCTGCTAGCACTTCTAATTCAATTATAGCAAGTATTTCTGCTTCTTTGGCTAAAATATCAAAATAATTGGCCTCAAATTTTGGTAAAACATGCTCAGCCACGCTCATTCGCGCAACAGCTTGGTAGAAAACATCATCCAGCAGATGATAAATGATATTCTCTTGCACTGTTTGCTGATCATTACTGCCATAAGCAAAAATTGCAGCAGCTAGTGTTGTTCCTAGTGTGTTGCAGTTTGTATTCCAACCCTTGTATGAGAGTAAATTTTCTAATAATCCCGTTGTATCAAGGGCTTTAATAAGCGCCAAGTCTCCCCCATTGGCATATGCACTGTCGGCAATGGCAATCGGTTTTTTACTGTGGTTAGCGGCTTTTAGTTGCTCAATAAAGACGCTCATATTCCGGTTAGACAAATAAGTAATGTCTTGTTTTGCATGCTGATCCCATGATTCTTGCATTACTTTTCCAGCGGTGTTATACCCTAATACGATATCACTTTGGGGCAACGTAAAACTAATGGTTGCACCCGCAGCATAGATATGCGCTTTCATACTTTCACCTAGGGGGCGGTCTTCATACATCGGAATAATTGTTTCTGAATTAACACTAGGGAAGAGGGGATAAAAACTTGGTTTAAACGCAAACAACTCACAATACGCACGCGCTAGTAGTGTTGCACCAACTTCATCGGCACCCGGATAAATTGCAACACTATTTTCTAAATTTTCTTCAACTAGTAGCTTGCGCACACTTTGTTGGTCTTGTGCAGTGTAGCCATATGGCGCTGAATCATCCTGTGGAATAACAAGAAAATCAATAATTCCTTGTTGGACATAGCCTAAAACCGCTTCAGTAATCATCTTATTGTAGTTTCGGCGGGTTGCATAATCCGTCACATATGCTTCTGGTAGCTTTTTGCTCACCGTTTGCAGTTCGCTTTTTTCGGAATCTGTTAGGCCATCACGTGCTAATTTATCCGCCAGATATGCTTGCATAAAAATTTCGCTACCATGTGTCCCATAATAATCTGGTTCTTCATCACTACTTGAATATTTTGGTGTTCTCATGATTAAATTCGAGGCGTAGATTTTCAAGTCCGGATTTTCCGCTTTAATCTGCGCTAGTATTGCCAATTTTTCCAAGCCTTCTTCTTGTGAAAAGTGATGTAATCTTGATGGCAATAAACCACCATAGACAAGCATTTCAATTGAAACTACGGCACAGTCTGCATCCTTTGCCACTAACCGAAACCATTCGCTAATTTTTTGACTATCTGCCGCCTTTTTTTTGAAACCTAATAAGTTTTTAGGAACATTGATTAATGATAGTTTATCACGCTGCGGTTTGGTAATCATTTCGGGGACGATATAATTACATGGTCGTTCATCTAAGGGAATATAAATTATCTTTTTCATTCACTATTTACCTACTTTCATCAAAATATCAATGGCTGCTCCTACAGTTGGAACAGTATGGCCTGCTTGGTTACGGATTTCTTCTTTGGCATGACTTACAGCAAAAGAGTAATCAACTACGGGAAACATTGACGTATCATTTTCAGAATCACCAATGGCTGCTAACAAATCAAATTTTTGAATCCCCGCCATTTTTGTGACCAAATCTTGGACTGCTGCTCCTTTGTTAACCCCTTTAGCAACAATTTCAAAGCTTACAGGACTTGTCATAAAGCCATCAACCTGCTGACTTAAATGTGCTCCAATAAATGCTCTAATGGGAATAAACAGCTCAGGTGTTCCAAAAATTAAAAATGTACTAATCGGTAACTTTTTAATATCTTCATAAAAGCGCGCCGAAATAATTGATGAATCATAATATTCACCGACTTCCCCTTCTTTGCGGGGGCTGGGAAAATAGCGATTATCAGCCGTAGAAGCCTCCACACGCAAATCTGTTTTGGCAAAAAAATCACTGATCAAATTAACTGAAGCTTCATCAATTGCCTTGTGTACAATGATTTCCCCCGCTTGTGTCTTGACAACAGCTCCATTTTGACTAATTCGGTATAATCCAAAAAAGCCTAAATGATTTTCAACAAAGGTAATATCATGGTCTAATCGTCCCGTTGCAATTATCAGAGTATTGCCCTCTTCGCAGAAGTTTTTGATTTTGGCTAAACTTTGAGAATCAACTTGGTGTGTATGGTCCAATAGTGTCCCATCTAGGTCACATGCTAGTAATATATTCATTTTCGCTTTCTCTCCTTCAGTAAACTGAAGATGGGATGCAATAAATGCATCCCATCTTTTTGCTTATTCATTCATTTATTTACTAAATGTTATTCTGTTGTTGCAGCTCCTTCGATATCTTTTGCTTTATTGGCAACAATTACAAATGGTATATAAATGGCAATTGCTAATAAAATTAAGATAATAGCAAGGACTGCTGCACGCCAATCTCCACCTGTTGCTAAAAATGCACTTAGAACTGGAGGTGTCGTCCATGGAACTAAGATAAATGTTTTTGAAACTAGTCCGACTGCTGTTGCAACATATGCAACTGTCAGACAAGCAAGTGGAGCTAAAATTAATGGTATCATTAAAATTGGATTTAAGACAACTGGTAAACCAAAGATGAGTGGCTCATTAATATTAAAAACACCTGGCATGACTGAAAAATTGGTTACGGCACGGTAATCCTCACGCTTTGAGGCAATAAGGACTGCACCAAGTAAACCAATTGTTGTTCCACCCCCGCCGATTAAAACAAAGGCATCAATGAATGGTTTGGTCACGATATTTGGTAATACAAGACCTGCTTCAAAGGCTTTAGCATTTGCTTCAATAGCAATTAATAATGCAGGTTCAACCACTGGTGATAGCGCAAACGCTCCATGGATACCAAATGACCAAAGGCCATTTTGCAATAACATGACAACCGCAATCCCAATATAACTTTCCAATGCTTGACTTACTGGTGCTTGAATAACTGTGTTGATTACATCTTGTAATGTTAAACCAAACATGAGGTCCAAGAAATAGGCAAGTAAAGCAAACAGTAAAATTACAAGGAATGATGGCACAAGAACATTAAATGATTTTGCTACTGCTGGAGGAACACTCTCAGGCATTTTAATTAAAATTGCTTTAATTTTTGTAAATGCTCTTAGTAATTCTGTGGCAATAATTCCGGTAAAAAAGGCCATAAATAATCCGACTGCGCTCGTTTGCGTACCCGTAATTACGCCACCAACTTTAACTACTTCTTCTAGACCTTTAACAGTTACTGTAAATTCTGTTGCTTGGGGAAACATAATAATTAATGTTCCAACAGCAAGCAATCCAAAATACAATGGTTTTTCACCATATGATTGCGCTAATTTATAAGCAACGGCAAAAGCGATCAACAATGAAATAATATTTAATGTCCCATTATAGACTAAGCCAAAAATTGGTCTAATTTCTGCTAAAATTGGTTCAAATGATTTTGGATCTGGAAATAAACTAAATAAGCCTCCCGGATTTGAGCTTAAAAACACATTATTAATTAAAACCATAAATGAACCAATAATAACCAGTGGCATCATTTCAATAAAAGAATCCCTAATGGCTGCTAAATGTCTCTGTGATGATAGTTTACCTGCCACGGGCAAAAGCTTCTCAGCAATTTTGTCTAAAAAATTCATAATATACTACTCCTTTGTTTCTATCCCTAATTGCCTAAAATCCGTATACGTGATTTCTTATTGCTAAATTAGGTTATTTATTTAAATAAGCTTTGCTTATAGCATCATAATACCATTTTTAACACAAAATGTAAACGTTTTTCTTTTTAAAAAACAAAAAGAAAAAAAATATCATTTTGTTGGATGGAAGCGTTTTTTTTTAGTTGGAAATGGGCTAACTATTTTTCTTTGTTTGTGTTATAATGGATAAATCTTGGTAATCCTTGCATTACCGTATTTTGGAGGTTTTTATGAATCATTTAAGCTTTGCCAACCGTGTTGACCAATCATTCCACTTATTATCAAAAAAAGAGCGCGTCATTATCGATTATCTCTTTTCTCATCAACAGGAAGCAACGACAATTACAATTAATCAACTTTCAGCGAAAACAAATAGCTCTAATGCGACAATTACACGCGTTATCCAAAAACTTGCTTATACTAGTTTTAGTGCGTTTAAAACTTATCTTTCCCAGGAACTAGCACAAATTGCTACACCAATTTCAACGGAGGACGACTTAGCATTAGAAATTGCTAGTTACTACTCACAAACAATTAAAGCGTCCATTGAATTCACTAATAATACCGTAATCGAATTAATTGTCCAATCGATTCAATCGGCGCGGAAAATTTTGATTATCGGCTTGGGTAGCTCAAGTCTTTCAGGGTTAGAACTGAAATACCGACTTATGAGGCTTGACCTTAATATTGATGTTGTCTCTGATGCACATACGATGCTTATGCAGCTCTCTTTGCTTAGTAAAGATGATTTGGTTATCTGCATTACTAATTCTGGTTCATCCGTTGAATTAGCACGCTCCTGTGCTTTTGCTAAGAAATTAAAAATTCCGATTTATACCATTACCAATAAAAATCATACTCCCATTACCGCACTTTCTAATTATGTTATTTTCACATCAAGTGTGAGCGCTGCAACACCTGCCCAATTTATTAATAGTCAATTGGCAATTATGTTTTGTATCGATATCATTTGTTATAAATTACTTTCTATTCCCCAATTTGCAGCAAAGCGGACGCAAACATTAGAAGCACTCAAACTATTGTAAGTTCTGAGCGCTTCTTTTTTTTTATTATAATAGTTCTTCGATTTCATTTTTAATTACGGTGACTTGGGGACCGTAGACCACTTGGATGCCATTTCCTTTTCTAATAAGGCCTTTTGAGCCTGTTGCTTTAAGCTTCTGCTCGTCAACAAGCTCACTATTTTTGACCGTAACTCTTAGTCTTGTAGCGCAACAATCAACGTCTTCTAAGTTGTCTTTACCACCTAGTGCTGCAATTACAGCGAGTGCTCTTTGACTCCCTTGCTTATTTTGCTGTTCTTCTTTGAGAACATCATCTTCACGTCCTAATGTTTTAAAGTTGAACTTTTGAATGCAAAATGTAAAGGTAAAATAATAAAGAAAAAACCACGGAAGACCAATTATTGGCACAATATACCAATTTGTTTTTTCAATACCTTGGAGGACACCAAATAAAATGAAATCAATGAAGCCACCCGAAAACGTCTGCCCAATTGTAATACTGAAAATATGACTTAGCATAAAAGCAAGACCATCAAAAATGGCATGAATAACATAGAGCAGAGGCGCTGCAAATAAGAAACTAAATTCTAGTGGCTCAGTGATGCCCGTTAGAAACGATGTCAGCCCAGCCGTCCCCATCAAACCGGCAACAATTTTCTTATTTTCTGGTTTAGCTGTTTTATAGATAGCTAGTGCTGCTCCAATTAAACCAAACATCATCGTAATAAACCGTCCTGACATAAAACGTGCCGTTCCTTCATAGAAAACTTCTGTGCTCGGATCAGCAAGCTGCGCAAAGAAAATATTCTGTGTCCCTTGATAAACAACACCATTGATTTCTAATGTTCCCCCTAATGCTGTTTGCCAGAAAGGAATATAGAAAATATGATGTAGCCCAAAAGGCCCCAGCAGGCGTAAAATAAGACCATAGAAAAATGTTCCTGCATAACCCGTACTATTAACAATACTACCAATTTGCATAATTCCTATTTGAAAAAAAGGCCAGATAAAATACATCAAAATTCCCACAATCATTGCTGCAAATGCTGTAACAATTGGGACAAATCTTGACCCACCAAAAAAGCCAAGATATTGTGGCAATTCAATTTTGTTGAATTTTGTATGTAATGTTGCTGTTAGTAGCGCCACTACAAGTCCGCCAAAAACACCCGATTCTAGGGTTTGAATCCCTAGTGTCATACCTTGTCCTACAGAACTTAAGTTATCAACAGCAACTGTGTTTGTCACTGATAGCATTGCACTAATTGTTGCATTCATGACCAAATATCCCAGTAGCGCTGCCAGACCTGCTGTTCCTTTGTCAGCTTTAACTAGACCCACTGTC
This sequence comes from Culicoidibacterales bacterium, assembly GCA_051652245.1. Classification (GTDB taxonomy): domain Bacteria; phylum Bacillota_I; class Bacilli_A; order Culicoidibacterales; family Culicoidibacteraceae; genus BHER01. Next base: position 13,165 of record JBOFTV010000094.1, read on the forward strand.
ACACCTACGGCAAATAGGACCGGTAAATTTGCAAAAACAATCGTTCCGGCTGCACTCATGACACTAAATATTGCCTGTAGCCAAATAATATTTAAGACGGGGTAGGCCATTACTGTATTGGGGTTTGAAAGTGCCCCTCCTATTCCTAGTAATAAACCTGCTGCTGGTAAGATGGCAATCGGGAGCATAAATGATTTACCAATTTGCTGAGCTTTTCCAAAAAAATTATTCACTTTTTTATTCCTTCTTTCTTTATTTTTGATAACGTTTCCATAGTCTATATTATACGAACTTTTTTACATTTTTGTCAATAGTTTATGGTAATCTTTTCTTTTTGATAATATTTTTGGTATTTTTTTCTTTTTTATAGTAAATATGTGTTACAATGGGGTTAATAAATTTTAAAATAAGATAGGATGAGTTAACATGAATGAAATACTTAGTAAAATTAAAGGTCAATTAATTGTCTCATGTCAGGCGCTGCCAGATGAGCCACTACACAGTAGTTTTATTATGGGGCGGATGGCTTTGGCTGCTACACAGAGTGGAGCGGGAGGAATTCGCGCTAATTCGGTTGTTGATATTGCCGAAATCCAAAAGCATACCACCTTGCCAATTATTGGAATCATTAAGAAAAACTTTGGTGATAATCCTGTGTATATCACCGCAACAATGGTGGAAGTTGATGCTCTTGTTGCGCAGAATGTTGAAATTATTGCCATGGCTGCAACTACGGATCTTCGACCTAACGGATTGAGTTTGACCGATTTTTTTGCTGCTGTTCGTACTAAATATCCAGAGCAGTTATTTATGGCTGATGTGAGTACTTTGGAGGAAGCTTTAATTGCTCAAGAAATCGGTTTTGATATCGTTGCCCCCACACTACTTGGTTACACAATTAACACTCAAGGACGATCAATCGATGGTGATGATTTTGCTGAATTGAAACAAATTCTTAAGCATGTTTCAATTCCCGTTATTGCTGAAGGTGGTGTAACCACACCAGAAATTGCGCGACGCGTGCTTGAATTAGGTGTCTTTGCCGTTGTTGTTGGTGGAGCAATTACCCGACCACAGCAAATTACCTCTCGCTTTATTAAAGCAATGGGATTAGCTAAGTAATTAACTACTTTCCTTATAAAAAGCCCTCCTTAGAAACACCAATTATCACAGTGTTTTGAAGGAGGGCTTTTTTTATCTAACTAAAATTTCTTTTTAAGTAACAAAATTATACCCCCAAAAAGTAGTGGAGTGACTCCTGTAATCACGGCTGCATTTGACTGTCCTGTTTTTGGAAGTGTTCCTACAGCAGGTTGTTTTACGGGAGGTGTTGTTATTATTGGCGGGTTATTTGTTTCTGTTGTTGGAGGTATCTTAGTTGGTGCTGTCTGCAACCATTGAGCTGTTAGAACAATGTCATAATGGGGTACTGTATGTTTATCAAAATCCCATAATTCTATTTCTGACTCCTTTGTTGAAAGTGCTTGAGTATTTGTAGCCATCACTGCAAGCCATCCGATGAATTCATAATTTTCTCTTTTCGGATTTTCGGGTTTTGGTAGCTTACTACCATATAAGATATGCCCTTCTACTGGCACTTTTGTGTGCCCACCATTTATATCATAGGTTACACTGTAGCTTAGTTTTGTCCACTGAGCATAGAGGGTCAAGTTTTGGGGGGGCATCACATCTGTAGTAAAATTCCATGTTTTCCCACTTCCATCTTTTACCGTATTCCAACTAATAAAATCATGTCCATTTGTTTTTGGGGCCTTCGGTTCCAGTACTTTTATATTCACTGCTAATTTTTGCGTACTTGGGGGCTCTTCTCCCTCACCACCATTTAGATCATAGCTTAAATCATATACTATTTGCTCCCATTGCGCATAGAGGATTAGATTTTGCGCTGGCATTACATTTGTAGCAAAATTCCAACTGCTTCCACTTCCATCTTGCGCTGTATTCCATGCTATGAACGTGTAGCCACTT
>JBOFTV010000095.1:0-1646 GCA_051652245.1 Culicoidibacterales bacterium
CTTTTCACTGTCCGACCTGAGAGTCTTGCTACAATGCATTCATTTTTTATTTTTGTATCATATTTTTTTGCCATTATAATTTCCTCCAAATTTTATTTTCTATTTCTTATTTCTGAGTCCATTATATTATACCACCTCAACTCAAGACTAAAACATCTCAGGTTTCTGCTAAATTTTTATTAAACATTTTTCTGAAATAAAAGCTATAAATTTTTCGGTGCTAGACCTGTTGTTATACTTAAAACAGAAGTATAACAATCTGTGAAATTCTCTAATATGTTCCTCACCAATTATTATAATTCCAATGCCATTAGAAATCAGAATTTTATTCAGCGTAATAAAAGCTGTTCGTTTATTCCCATCCCAAAAAAATTGACTTAACATACAATATAGAAACAGGCTTATCGCTCTATATTCTAAATCTAATGTAGAAAACTTATTATTAAAATCTGCTATTTTTTTGCTCAATTCTTCCCTAGGTGGAATTTTTATTATAAATGTTTCATCAAATCCTGTAACTGAGTTTTCACCAATTTTAATTTCTCCCACAGCTAATGCCTGATTCCTTGCTACTTGTTTGTTCATATCTATAATCCACTCTACCGTTAAGTTATCATATAATTTGTCAACTAGCTCCTCCCATGCAACTTTTAAGTTATTCATAACAATAATATCATTTACTGCTAAATTGGCTGGCAATTTTTCACCATAAAAAAAAGTTCTTGCTAATTGCTCTCTGTTCCTCACATCTTCTATTATACTCATTGATTCTACAGCTTTTTGTATTTTTCTTCTTGCAAGGCTAACGTTTGCATCTCTTTTATCTTTTTCAAAAGCATTATAATATTGAAGTGTTTGCTTATTTCTACTTGCACATCTTGTCAGGATTCTGTGAAACTTGCTTTTTATCTCTTTCTTATGTTTTCTTACATAGTTAAGTATGTCATGATGCATCTCAGTTTGAATGAAATAAAGTGACAGACTTACTGGCGTAAAGTCAATTATTGATATAGTCCCTATTTTTTTATTTTTATGTGTTATTGATTCAAATCTATCATCATAGGGTTCTTTAGTTTTTTCTATGGATTTTGAAATTGGCAAAAAGTATCTCATTCCATCAGACATGGATACAATAACACCCAGTCTATTTTTTGAGTGTTGGTTGTTGCTTTTTATCAAGAACCTATGATATTCTGGGTCTAACAAAGCTATTTTCATCGTTTCTCCATTCAATATAAAAAGTGATTGAGTTTCCTCTATCACTTTTATCACTTATTATGGTACAAGTTAAACCATCTTAATTACAACTCCCCATATGGCAGGGGCAGCCATCTTAATTACAACTCCTACTATGGCAAGGCTTTCCTTATAATTATGTTCGACGATATCTGCTGATTTACAAAAACAGAATAACAACACGTTTTTGCTTTTGTACTTATAATTTTAAATGTTATTCTTTTAAATGTCAATGGTTTAGCATGTTTTTTTATTTATTCAGTAACACGTACGCTATGTGTCAAGTAAGTTGCGGTATTTTTAAGTTGATATTCTTTGTTTTTGTTCTTTTATTGGATTTAAAGATACCGCAACTTCATAGTCCCAGTTCCTGATATCTTTTGTCCATCTCTTGGGATGTTTACGCCTTG